>NZ_JANQDC010000015.1:0-38211 GCF_024723695.1 Campylobacter sp. S4:11
AATAAATAAGATGTTTACTATGAATTAGAGGATTTAGTTGTTAATATAGGGTAGTGTTTTTTAGTTTACAAAATAAAAAGAAGATTTTAGTGTTTGTTAAGTGGTAGAAAATCAGAAAAGTTATTTAGAAATTTTATTTAGTAGTAATACTTTAATTTAATGTTTGAATCAATTGCGGATGATAGGTTTTAGTTTTTATTTGACTCTTTTATTGATTTGCTGAATTATATTTTTATATATTTATTGGAATTTTAGTTTTATATTTAGTTTTCTTTTTTTAGCTATTGGGTTGAACGGTAGAGTATATTTTTATTGTGAAATTTTTTAATTAATCTGTAGCTTTAAGATTGGATAGAATGCTTACTAAGAATTAGATGGTTTGGTTGTTTTAGTATATTGTAGATTGAAAGGGTATTTAGAGTGTTGTGCGGTTTTTAGTTTTAGGTTGATATAAAGATTGAATAGATTAATTTAATTTATTGGCATAATAAAGGTGTTAATATAGTGGTGTTATTTAAGAGGTATATTGTAGTTTTTTAGTTAGGTTGGATAGTTTAATGTTTGTAATAAGGTAATTGTTAATGGTTGAAAATTAGTGTTTTATATATCTTATGCTTTTTTTATTATTAGTATTACTTGAAATTATTTATTAAGGTTTGATCTCTAGTATAAGTGGAGTAGGTTGGTAGGGTTTTTTGGGTAAATAAAAAAAGGTTTTTGATATAATAATACTATCATAAGGATGCATGATGTTAGATAATAAGTATGATGATAATATTTTTTTTGATAAATATGCTTTAATGTTAAGATCTAAAGCAGGATTGGATGGTGCTGGCGAATGGGAGGATTTTAAAGCGTGTTTGCCAAGTTTAAAAGATAAAATTGTATTAGACTTAGGCTGTGGATATGGGTGGCATAGTGTTTATGCTTTAGAAAATGGTGCTAAAAAAGTTATTGCTGTTGATTTATCTTTAAGAATGTTAGAAAAAGCAAAGATTAAAACAAAAAAATATAAAAATAAAATATCCTTTTATAGAAATTCTTGTGAAGAAATAGATAAAATCATTAATTTGCAAAATATAAAATTTGATATAGTTATTAGTTCTTTAGTTTTTCACTATATAAAAGATTATGAAAAATTAATTTTTAACATCTCAAATCTTCTTAATGAAAATGGTAGTTTGGTTTTTAGTGTTGAGCATCCTGTTTTTACCGCAAATATTTCTCAAGATTTTATATATGATAATTATGGGGATATTCAATGTTTTCCTATTAAAAATTATTTTTATGAGAATAAAAATAAATATAATTTTTTAGGTGAGGATGTGGTTAAATACCACCGTACTTTAACAAGTTATATATCTACTTTATTGCAAAATAATTTTAAAATAACTAATATTATTGAACCAAAACCTTCTGATAAAATTATCAATCTTTTTCCTGAATTTAAAAACGAATTTAAAAAAGAATGGCATAGGCCTATGATGTTGATAATATCCTGCGTGAAAGAGTAGCTTGAATTTAGTTGTAGATAATTTAAGATTTTTTTTAAAAAATAATAATGTATTTTTAAGTGGTGGTGCAGGTGTTGGTAAGTCTTTTTTAACTATGGAGCTTATAAGATCTTATAGAGTTCAAGGAAAAATCGTCGTTGTGTTGGGTTCTACTGCACTTAGCGCTTTTAATATAGGCGGGGTTACTTTACATAGTTTTTTTGCTTTTAAAAGATGTCAAAATTATGATGAGTTATATTATGAAGATAGAAAGCAAAAAGATAAACTAGAAAAATTAAAGAGAATTTTAAAACAATGTGATTTGTTGGTTATTGATGAAATCTCTATGGTGAGTGCTTCATTGATGGAAATGATTTATTATAGATTATCAAGAAGTGGTTTTAATGGTAAAATTTTATTAGTTGGAGATTTTTTTCAACTTCCACCTGTGATTAATTATAGAGAAAATCAAATTCAAAGCACTTTATTTCAAAATACTTTATATGCTTTTTCTTCGCAAGCTTGGAATGATCTTAAATTTATTAATCTAAAACTTAGCGTTACAAAAAGAACTTTAGATAAGCAATTTTATGAATATTTGTTTTTTCTTAGAATGGGTGAAGTAAATAAAGAAATGCTAAATTTCTTTAAAAAAATGTTAATTAGTTCAAAAAATTTACTTGAATATATGGATGAGTATACTTTATTGTGTGCTACAAATAAAAAAACTAATTATATTAATACTGAAAAATTAAATCTTTTACAAGGCAAAGAAAGTGTATTTAAGGCAAAAGCTGAAAAACTAGATTCTACATTAGATGATAAAACTTACGAGCAGTGGATTAATGGGCTCAATTCTTTGGATGAATTAAAATTAAAAATAGGCGCTAAAATTATTTTTTGTGTGAATAATAAAGAAGAAAATTATTATAATGGGGAGCAGGGTGTTGTTTTAGATTTTATAAAAGATAAAGAGCAAGAATATATTCTAATAGAAAAAAATAACGGTGAAAGATTGAGGTTAAAACCATATGAATATACCTTAGAAGAGTATGAGTTAGACAAAGATGAAAAACTAGAAGTTAAGATAAAAGCTAAATTTGTTCAATTTCCTATAAAACTAGCTTATGCTATAACAATCCATAAATCTCAAGGTATGAGTATAGATAAATTAATATGCGATATTGATGGAATTTTTGAAAAAGGACAATTATATGTATGTTTATCAAGAGCCATTAATCCAAGTAATTTAAAAATCGTATATAATTATAAAATACCTTTTGAGGATTATTTTTTAAAAATTTTAAAATTTGATAAAGAGGTAAAACGATTTTATCTACAAGAAAAATTTATAAATTTAGAAGAAAATGGGGAGTGATTATGAGATGGGTAGTAATTTTATTTTTTTCTTTTTGCGGTATTTATGCTAATTCTTTAAGCATAGAAGATTTTAGAACAGATTTATATTCAAAGGTTGGAAATAACACTCTAAAAAAGATTGAAATGACTTTAGATTTTGAGGGAGAAAATTTAGAACAAAAGAAAATTATAGATGCTTTAAATACTATTGTATCTAGTTATTTTTATGAAGATTTATTCACAGAAGTGGGAAAAAACAATTTCAAAGAAACTTTGCTTAAATTTAGCAATAAAAAATATAAAACCCAAATAAAAAATATTTACATTCTAAAAATTAATTCAGTGAGTCAATTTGATATAGAAGAGTTGAAGCGTTTTGTAAAAGATTTAGAAAAAAAGGAAGAAGATTCAAAAGAAACCGCTAAGCAAGAAGAAAATCAAAATATTCTTAAAGTTACCAAAACTTTAGATCAAAATAACACCCAACCAAAAGATATGAATGCTACTCAAATAAGTAGTGTTAAAGATGGCAATATAAGTTTCAATCAAGATGTTAATACAAGCAAAGAAGCCATGGATATGATTTTAAAAACTATGGAAAATACACAAATGCAAATGTTAGCACCAAGTAAAGAACAAGATTTGTTTAAAGAGATACCATTTTGATTATTGGATTATATCAAAATGACTTGGGATTTTTGGTATAAAAATATTTTCGTTAATATTTTGATCAAATTTTTGGTTGTAAAAATAAATACTGACCAAATTTCCTAATTCATCTTTATAAGAAATACTGTTAAGACTACCGTTTTCTAGTTTGATATTATATGTAATATTTTCGTATTTTGCCTCATAGCTTTCGTGAGATATTAATTTTGCATTTTTAAAAATTGCTTGAAGATTTGGTAAATTTTGCAATTGTGTATAAACGGCTTGTTCTAATTCAGGTTCTATGATAATAACTTCTTTATGATTGATATAAATTTGCTTTTTATTTGGTTTGGTGTAATTCCAAAAGGCTTTATTTTGAGTAATGATAAAATTTCCTTTATAATTTAGCGAAGAATTATTACTTTGCACTTTTTGCTCAAAATCACTGCTAAAATTTTTAAAATTTATATCAAAAGCAAAAATATTATAAGCAAATATCATTAAAAATATAAAATATTTCATAATTATCCTTTAAAAATTTAACAAATTATATAAAATTTATACAAATAAAACTTTTATATAGTTCTAATTAAAATCAAGGTATAATCTAGCATATATTTTTGTAATTAAAGGTAAAAAAATGTTTTCTAGCGTATTTAAAGCAATATTTGGCACAAAAAACGATCGAGAAGTAAAAAAATATTTAAAGAGAGTTGCACAAATTAATGCTTTAGAGTCAAAATACCAAAATTTAAGTGATAATGAATTAAAACAAGTATTTATAGATTTTAAAACACAAATTCAAAAAGAAGAAAAAACTTTAGATCAAATATTAAATGATGTTTTTGCAATAGTTAGAGAAGTAGGAAAAAGAACGCTTAATATGCGCCATTTTGATGTACAATTAATTGGTGGTATGGTTTTACATGAGGGAAAAATCGCTGAAATGAAAACTGGGGAAGGTAAAACTTTGGTTGCAACTTTACCTGTTGTATTAAATGCTATGAGTGGCAAGGGTGTACATGTAGTTACTGTGAATGATTATCTAGCCAAAAGAGATGCAGAGCAAATGAGTGCTATTTATAATTTTTTAGGTTTTAGTGTGGGGGTGATACTTTCAGAGCAAAATAGCGATGAGGCGCATAAAAAAGCTTATGAGTGTGATATAACTTATGGTACAAATAATGAATTTGGCTTTGATTATTTGCGCGATAATATGAAATTTTCAAAACTTGAAAAAGTGCAAAGAGAACATAATTTTGTTATAGTTGATGAAGTAGATAGTATTTTAATAGATGAAGCAAGAACTCCGCTTATTATAAGTGGGCCTACAAATAGAACTTTAGATGGTTATATTAAAGCAAATGAAGTAGCAAAACAGATGCAAAAAGGTCAAGCAGCTGCTACTCCTCAAGAATTACCAAGTGGTGATTTTATTGTTGATGAGAAAAATAGGACTATTATGATTACAGAGGCTGGAATTTCTAAAGCAGAAAAATTATTTGGAGTAGAAAATTTATATAGTTTAGATAATGCAATATTGGCCCATCAGCTTGATCAGGCTTTAAAAGCACATAATTTATTTGAAAAAGATGTGCATTATGTATTAAGAGATAAAGAAGTTGTAATTGTTGATGAATTTACAGGAAGGTTAAGTGAAGGAAGACGTTTTAGCGATGGTTTGCACCAAGCATTAGAGGCTAAAGAAGGAGTAAAAATTCAAGAAGAAAGTCAAACTTTAGCAGATATTACTTTCCAAAATTATTTCAGAATGTATAAAAAATTAGCAGGTATGACAGGTACTGCACAAACTGAGGCAACGGAATTTTCTCAAATATATAATTTAGATGTAGTTTCTATACCTACAAATATACCGGTTGCAAGAATAGATAAAGATGATTTAATTTATAAAACTCAAGAAGAAAAATTTAAAGCAGTTATTGAAGAGATAAAAAAAGCAAATGCAAAAGGTCAGCCGGTTTTAGTAGGAACTGCAAGTATTGAAAGAAGTGAAGTATTTCATAATATGCTTGTAAAAGAACGTATTCCTCATCATGTGCTTAATGCTAAAAATCATGAGCAAGAAGCTTTGATTATTCAAGATGCGGGTAAAAAAGGTGCAGTGACTATAGCTACTAATATGGCAGGTCGTGGGGTTGATATAAAAATAGATGATGAAATAAGAGCTTTAGGAGGGCTTTATATTATAGGAACTGAACGCCATGAAAGTAGAAGAATAGATAATCAACTTCGTGGTCGTGCAGGACGTCAAGGTGATCCTGGTGTAAGTAGATTTTACTTAAGTTTAGAGGATAATCTTTTAAGAATTTTTGGCGGTGATCGCATTAAAAATATCATGGAAAGATTAGGTATAGAAGAGGGTGAGCATATAGAAAGTCGTATTGTTACAAGAGCTGTTGAGAATGCGCAAAAAAAAGTTGAAAGCTTACATTTTGAAAGCAGAAAACACTTGCTTGAATATGATGATGTGGCGAATGAGCAAAGAAAGACTATTTATAATTATAGAAATGAATTATTAGATGAAGAATTTGACTTGCAAGATAAAATTTTAAAAAATATTGTTGAGTATAGTAATCACTTAGTAAGCCAAATTTATTTAAATGCAGAACTTGAAGATGACGTTAAGCATTTTGAAAGCTTAAAGCAAAAAGTAAGTTATGAGTGTAATCTTGAGCTTAGCGAAGCTGATTTTAAAGATTTAGGTGTAATTGAAGCAGAAAATAAATTAAGTGAAATTTTAGAAAAAGCTTACAAAGATAAAATGAGTATTATTGAAGATAAGGAAGCTAGAAGAATTGAAAGAATCTTATATCTTCAAATTTTGGATAATCTATGGAGAGAGCATTTATACCAAATGGATATTTTAAAAACTGGTATAGGTTTAAGAAGTTATAATCAAAAAGATCCTTTAGTAGAATATAAAAAAGAAAGTTATAATCTTTTCATGGAGCTTGTTGAGCGTGTTAAATTTGATAGTTTAAAATTGTTATTTAATGTAGTTTTTACTCAAAAAGAAGCACAAAATTTTGAAGAAAAAAGCCATGAGCAAAATGAGCAGTTTTTAGCTAATACCACAGAAAGTGGTGTTGATGAAAACGGTGAAGCACAAATTACTAAAGTACCTAGAAATTCACCTTGTCCTTGCGGTAGTGGTAAAAAATATAAAGAATGCCATGGTAAAAGTGGTCCCAAAAAAGGTATTTTAGCTTAAGGTTTGAAATGAATTTAGTTATAGTTGAAGATGATATAAATATGAGAAAATCACTTGAAATTGCTTTGAGTGAGTATGAAGAATTTGCTATAAAATCTTATAAATCAGCAACTGAAGCTTTAAAAAAACTAAATGATGATGTTGATTTGATTATTACAGATATTAATATGCCGGGTATGGATGGTATTGAATTTGTGCAAGCTTGTGAGAATAAATATGATTTTATTATTATCACAGGTAATGCAACACTAAATCGTGCCATAGAAGCAGTAAGACTTGGAGTAAAAGATTTTCTAGTAAAACCATTTGATATTAATACTTTAGTAACTGCGATAAAACGTGCAAAAATAATCCAAGAAAAGACTTCTAAAAAAACAAATAAAAAGACTATTAAAAAAGAAGAAAATCAAGATTTTTATGGCACTTCTAAGGCTTTGGAAGATTGTTTAAAATTGGCCACTAAAGCTGCTAAGACAGATGCAAGTGTGCTTTTTTTTGGAGAAAGTGGAGTAGGTAAAGAAGTTTTTGCAAATTTTGTGCATAAAAATTCAAAAAGAGCACAAAAGCCCTTTGTGGCAATTAATATGGCAGCGATTCCATCAAATTTAATAGAAAGTGAGCTATTTGGTTTTGAAAAAGGTGCATTTACTGATGCTAATACTACTAAAATAGGTTTGTTTGAGCTTGCTAATGAAGGTACTTTGTTTTTAGATGAAATAGGTGAAATGCCTTATGAAATTCAAGCAAAATTATTAAGAGCTTTGCAGGAAAAAGAAATTACAAGATTAGGAAGTACTAAAAGTATAAAGATTGATGTAAGAATTATTAGTGCAACTAATGCTCATATGGAAAAAAAGATTGCAGATAATGAATTCAGACAAGATTTATATTATAGACTTAATACTATTCCTATTAATATACCACCGCTAAGAGAGCGTCAAGAAGAAATTTTGCAAATTGCACAAAAGGTATTACTTGATACATGTAAAGAATATGATTTTAATGAAAAAACTTTAAGTCAAGAAGCACAAGATGCTTTGCTAGCTTATGATTTTCCAGGTAATATTAGAGAGTTGATTTCTATTATACAAAGAGCGTGTATTTTAAGTGAAAATGATGAGATTAGCGCCCAAGATTTATTTTTAGAAAGTAGAAAAAGTAAAGATATTAAAAATCTTGAAAAAGAATTAATTTTAGAAGCTTTAAAAAATTCACAAGATATTACAGAGGCGGCTAAGCTTATAGGGATGAGCGAGAAAATTTTTAGCGAAAAAATGAAAAAATACAATATTACTTAAAAAGGACGGACAATGAAAAAAATAGCTATTGTAGGTGCAACAGGAGCGGTTGGCGAAGAACTTTTAAATGTTTTAGATGAGCTTGATTTCCCAATTGAAAGTATTTTACCATTAGCAAGTGCAAAAAGCGCAGGTAGTGAAGTAGAATTTAGAGGAAAAAGTTATAAAGTAAAAGAATTAACTCCAAGTGTTTTTAAAGAAAATCCTGTGGATATTGCTTTTTTTAGTGCCGGAGGAAACATAAGTGCTGAGTATGCAAAATACGCAGTAGAGTGTGGTGCTGTAGTGATTGATAATACTAGTCATTTTAGAATGGATGAAAATGTTCCTTTGGTAGTTCCTGAATGCAATAGCGAAGATATTAAAGATTGGGAAAAAACAGGAATTATTGCTAATCCAAATTGCTCTACTATACAAATGGTGCATGTTTTAAAACCACTTGATGATGTATTTAATCTAAAAAGGGTAGATGTAAGTACTTATCAAGCAGCAAGTGGTGCAGGTAAAGAAGGTATGGAAGAATTAGTTCAAGGAATGCAAAGTTTTTTTGCTTTTAAATTAGATGAATTTGAAGCAAAAACTTTTCCATATACCTTAGCTTTAAATTTAATTCCTCAAATAGATGTTTTTAGTGAAAATGGCTACACTAAAGAAGAATTAAAAATGGTAAATGAAACGCAAAAAATATTGCATAAAAAACTTGAAATTTCAGCAACTTGCGTAAGAGTTCCTGTGCTTAGAAGTCATAGTGAGGCTATTACTATGCATTTTGAAAAAGATGTTGATGTTGTTAAAGTTAGAGAGATACTTTCTAAAGCACCAAGTGTTGTTGTGATTGATGATATAGAAAATAAAAAATATCCTATGCCACTTTTTACAAGCGATACTAATGAAACTTATGTAGGAAGAATTAGACGTGATATTAATCATAAAAATATTTTACATTTATGGTGCGTGGCTGATCAAATTCGTGTAGGAGCTGCTACAAATGCAGTGCGTATTGCACAAAAATGGCTAGAGTTAGTTTAAAAAGGAGAAAAATGTTAGAAAGATTTTTTGAAAATTTATTAGTTAAAAGTCGTTTGGTTACTATTTTACCTGTAATTTTTGGTTTAATAGGAGCTTTTGTTTTATTTTTTATTGCAAGTTATGATGTGATTAAGGTTTTAAAATATGTATTTGAGTATTTTATGTTGCCTAATTCTACAGTGGATTTGCATGAAGATATTGTTGGTTTGATTATAGGAGCTGTAGATTTATATTTAATGGCTTTGGTTTTATTTATTTTCTCTTTTGGAATTTATGAACTTTTTATTAGCGAAATAGAAGAATTTAAACAAACTAAGCAATCAAAAGTTTTAGAAGTACACAGTTTAGATCAACTAAAAGATAAACTTGCAAAAGTAATTATTATGGTCTTAGTTGTAAATTTTTTCCAAAGAATTCTACAAATGCAACTAAATACAGTTTTAGATATGACTTATCTTGCAGGTTCTATTTTGGCTCTTTGTATAGGACTTTATTTTTTACACAAAAGTGATCATTAAAATAAGGAATAAAAATGATTTTTATTGATGCGTGTTTTAAAAAATCAACCCCTTATACTCCAGTTTGGATGATGCGTCAAGCAGGAAGATATCTGCCTGAGTACATGGAAGTTAGAGCAAGTGCTGGAGACTTTTTATCACTTTGTAAGGATTATAAAAAAGCAAGTGAAGTTACTTTACAACCAGTAGATATTTTGGGTGTTGATGCAGCTATTATTTTTTCAGATATTTTAGTAGTACCTTTAGAAATGGGCATGGATTTAAAATTTGAAAAAGGCGAAGGGCCAGTATTTTTAAATCCTATTAAAACAAAAGAAGAATTGGAAAGATTAGATATTGAAAAAAGTGTTAAAAAACTTTCTTATGTTTATGATGCACTAGCGCTTACTAGAGAAAAACTTGCACTAGATAAAGCTTTGATTGGTTTTTGTGGAAGTCCTTGGACTATTGCTACCTATATGATAGAGGGTAGTGGTAGTAAAAATTATGCAAAATGTAAAAAATTAGTTTATCAAAATCCTGAATTATTACATCAAATTTTATCTAAACTTACTTTGGCTTTAAAGTATTATATTCAAGAGCAAATTAGAGCAGGTGCTAATGCTGTACAGATATTTGATAGTTGGGCAAGCGCTTTAGAAAAAGAAATGTTTTTTGAGTTTTCTTTTAAATATATGCTTGAAATTGCTGATTTTATAAAGGAAAAATATCCGCATATCCCTGTGATTTTATTTCCTAAGGGGATAAGTGGGTTCTTAGATGATATAAGTGGAAATTTTGATGTCTTTGGTGTAGATTGGAGCACCCCTTTAGAATTAGCTAAGGAAAAACTAGGCACTAAATATACTTTGCAGGGTAATATGGAGCCTTGTAGATTATATGATAAAAAAGCAATTAAACAAGGCGTAGATAAAATTTTAAATATTATGCAAGATGGTGCACATATTTTTAATCTCGGACATGGAATTTTACCTGATATTCCTGTTGAAAATGCTAAATATTTTATCAAGCTAGTTCAAGAGAAATCTAAAAAGTGAATAAAATCACCTTTGGTCCTATAAGCTCAAGAAGATTTGGACTTTCTTTAGGGATTGATTTAAGTCCAAATCAAAAACAATGTAATTTTGATTGTGTATACTGTGAATTGCAAGCTGCAAAACCTATAGAGAAATCTTTGATATATCCAAAAATTCAAGAGATTATACAACAAGTAAAACAAGCTTTAGCTAGTAATGTGAAATTTGATTTTCTTACACTAACTGCAAATGGTGAGCCTAGTTTATATCCTTATTTAAAAGAATTAGTTTGTGAGTTAAATAAAATAAAGAAAGATAAAAAACTCTTAATTTTAAGTAATGGTAGTGGTGTATTAAATATAAATGCATTTGATGCTTTAATGGATATTGATGTAGTTAAATTTAGTCTTGATAGTGCTATAGAAAAAACATTTTATAGAATAGATAGGGCTTTAAAGCAAATTAAACTTGAAACAATGATAGAAAAAATGATCGCCTTTAGAGAGAAATTTTTGGGTGAACTTATCATGGAAGTGTTGATTGTACAAGGTTTAAATGATAATAAAGAAGAAATATTAGCTTTAAATGAAGCATTTGGTAAAATAAAACCATCAAGAGTAGATTTTAGCACTATAGATAGACCGCCTGCTTATCCTGTTAAAGGGATATCTTTGGAAAAGCTGGAAGAATTAAGTATGCATATTACTAATGTGCCTGTTGTGCTTGCTAAACATTGCTATAAAGGTGAAAAGATTGATTTTAATTCTCATGAGCTTTTGAAGATGTTGCAGCTTAGAGCGCAAAGTGAATTTGATATAGAAAATAAATTTAGTCAATACAGTAAAGATATATTAGAAAAATTAATCAAAGAGCAAAAAGTTATTGTAAAAAATTTAGCAGGAGTAAATTTTTACAAAAAAATATAATTTTTTGCAAAAAAACTCTTGACAAGAATGTTTTTTTCTTATATAATACCATTTCTTATTTATTGATGTTCCGGATTAGCTCAGCGGTAGAGTAGTCGGCTGTTAACCGATTGGTCGTAGGTTCGAATCCTACATCCGGAGCCACTTCTTTATTAATTGAATTCATATATTTTTAATAATCAGAAATATTTTTATATTAATTAATATTTTCTTATGATTAAGAAAATATTAATTTTTAATATCAAATGTGAAAAATTTACTTTTAAAATCGTTCCCTACTTTTTCGTATTGAAATATAGCCGGTTCTATATTTTGTACTTCATGGTATAAAAGTCCCAAAGCAAGCCTTGCTTCCAAAGTTTCCTCGTTTTCTAATCTTGCAAGTTCTAGTAAAGCAATAGCTGAATTTGGATTATTTGAGCCTATTGCAGCAACTGCAGCTAAAAATAAAGTTTGAGCATCTTTAATTTTATAATCATCAATTAAAATATTATAAAGTGTGTATGCTTCTTGGTATTCTTTTGCAAAAATATCGATATAAGCTAGTGCAAAAATCAAACCAATGGAGTTTTTACTACTCGTGGCAAGTCTTTTTTTGATATCATTTCTAACATGATTAAGTAGACCTGTGATTTGCATAAGTGTTACGTAACTATCTTTAACTATACCAGATCCACCAAATAAAGAATTAAAATCCAATTTTGCATTTAAGAAATATATTTGAGCTTGTTTGGCATATTCTTTAATATCAAGCTCCATATTTTTAGAATTAAAATATAAAATGTTGCTGATAATATCCTCACTAAGTAAATCCTTTAGTTCCTTGATTTTTTGATTTCTAAGGCTATCTAAGCTATTTCCATTTGCAGCTATAATAGTAAACATTAATTCCAAAGGTGTTGATTTTTTATTTGGAAGATTATCTAAGTAAGGAATCATAGAGGTATAGTCATTTCTAGATAGATATAATAAATATTTATAAATATTGTTATTTTGATCAATAGTGCTATCTGCTTGTAAATTTTCTAAAAATTCATTAATTAATTTTGTAGAATCTTTTTTTATTAAATCCATACAAAAAATAGCAAATATTCCAGCTATATAATTTTTTGGATTTAAGTGGTAAGCGGTTGAAAAATGTTTATAGGCATTGTTATAATCTTGTAATTGTGCATAGGTTAGTGCAAGATTATAATGAATTACATCATGGGCATGGTAAATTTCACTTAAGTTTTTAAATTCTTGGTTTGCTTCTCTTAAATGAAAATTAAAAGCTAAATTGATGGCATTAGATAATTCAACATTCACCCCAGATAAAGCTCTACTTCTAACAAGTAATTCATTTTCATACTCATAGCCTTGTATAAAATTTCCCAAGTCAGCTTTTGTGATAAGCTCCATGCTTTGTTTTATGTCAAAAACACGATAAGGTGCAAAATAAAATAACAAGTCATAAATTTGCTGTTTTCCTGTAATTAGCCTTTTAGCAAAATTTTGCTGAGCTATATCAATATTTGAAAAATTCCTTTTTAGTCTCGTTTTGATATTATAGTATTTTGCTCCTATATCTTTGTCTTTTATATATAAAGCTTTTAAAATCTGAGCTCCGCTATCATATTGCCCTGTTTTTAATTCTACTAAAGATAGAGCAACTTGACTCCTTGTTTTATGGGCGTCAATTTTGCTAGATTTTTCTAGATGTTCTTTTGCTTTAGAATAGTCTCCAATTCTAGCATATAGTAATCCTAGAGGAAGATTAACATCATATTCTTCTTGTTTTGATAAGAAATCAATTGCATATTTTTCGGATTGTAAAGCGGAATAAATTTTCCCACTAAGATAATAAGATTTGTCTTTGTATGACTGGCTGTTAACTTTCATAAACATTTGTAATGCTTCTGGAAAATAGCCTTGGTAATAATTAATTAAACCAAGATAATAATCATATAGTGAAGATTTTGAGTCTTGAGGAAGATATACCTTTGCAAGGTCGATATAATAATCAAATTTTGTTTTATCTCCTAGATAAAAATAACATACTGCTAAATTAATTGCCGCTGCTACTTTGTGTTCTTCTAATTCTAAAGATTGTTTGAAATTTTCTATAGCGCTAATATAATCTTTTTGTTTCATTTGGGCTACGCCAAGATTATAGCTAGATAAAGATTGATTAAAAATATTAATGTTATTATAAAGTTCTAGAGCACTTTCTACATCACCTTTTTCGTATAATAAATTAGCTTTTTGTACTACAAGATCTAATGCTGATTGTTTTACTTTTGTGATGCTTGTGCTAGCATTGTCATCTAAGACTTGAGTATTTAAAACGGATTTTTTGTCTTCTTTGAAAATTATGAGTAAAATTAAGACTATAAGTAGTATTAAAGCAAGACTTCCAAGTGCTGAAATTAAAATAATGAATTTTTTATCAAAATATTTTTTCTTTTCCTCATGTTGTGGCGTTTGAGGTTCATCTTCTACTCTTTGGAAAGTACTTTCTTCTTCTAGTTCAGGAGGAATTATTCCAGGAGGAATGGTTTGCTCTTCCACTCCTGGATTTTCATCAAGATCTGAAAATTGTTTTTCTAGTGCTACTTCTTCAGCCATGTTCCCTCTTAAAAGTATTTTCTTAACACATCAGGAATTCTTATATTTCCATCTTTTTCTTGATAATTTTCCATAATAGCTACCAACGTTCTACCAACAGCTAATGAAGAACCATTAAGTGTGTGAACCAATTCGTTTTTGCCTTTATCATTTTTAAAGCGAATTTTTGCACGTCTTGCTTGAAAATCTTTGCAATTTGACACAGAGCTAATTTCACGGTATTTATTTTGTGATGGAAGCCAAACTTCTAAATCTACTGTTTTAGCAGCTGAAAAACCTAAATCTCCAGTACAAAGCATCAAGTGTCTATGTGCTAGACCTAAAGAACTTAGCAAATCACTAGCACAATTTAGCATTTCTTCAAACATCAATTCACTTTGGTCAGGCTTGCATATGCTAACAAGTTCCACTTTTTCAAATTGATGTTGTCTTATAATACCCCTTGTATCTCTACCTGCACTTCCTGCTTCTTGTCTAAAACAAGCACTATAACAAGTCATTTTTAAAGGTAATTCTTCTTGAGTTAAAATTTCATTAGAATAAAGATTAGTTACGGGGATCTCAGAGGTTGAGATGAGGTATAAATCATCATTTTCTATCTTATACATATCGTCTTTAAATTTAGGAAGTTGTCCAGTGCCATACATGGTTGTACTATTTACTAAAAATGGTACATTAACTAATTCAAAACCTCTACTTCTATTAAAATCTATCATATAATTTACTAAAGCTCTACTTAGCAAAGCTCCCTCATTTTTAAGTACACAAAAGCGACTTTGTGAGATTTTAACCCCTCTAGCAAAATCAAGCCAATTTAACTTTTCTCCCAAATCATGATGTTCTTTGATTTCAAAATCAAAGCTTGGTGGAGTCAGAATTTTTTTTAATTCTACATTCTCATCCTCATCTTCTCCAAAAGGCACACAATCATCAGGGATATTTGGTATTGCTAGGGCAATTTGTTCTAATTTTTCTTCTAGTGTGCTAACGATTTTTGATTGAGTATTAATTTTTTCTTTATTTTGACTTAGTTGCGCTTTTAAACTTTCTTTATCTTGCGCTGTTGCAAGTTCTTTACTAAATTTATTTTGAAAAGCTTGAAATTCTTCTAAAAGTGCTTTTTCTTTTTTTAAATTTATAAATAAATCACTCAGCTCTTTAAGTAAATTTTCATCCACTTTTTTAGCTTTTAGTTTTTGTGCAATTTCATCAAAATTATTTTGCAAAAGTTTTAAATCTAACATTCTAGCTCCTTTTATAGTCCTATTTTAGCATAAATTTTTTCCATTGTTTCTTGGGCTTGTTTTTTTGCTTTGCTTGCTCCAAATTCTAAAATCTCTTCAATTTTAGAAGGATTAGCTAGTAATTTTTCATATTCTTCCTTAGCCGAGGCAAAATACTCACTAATGATTTCATTTAGATACATTTTAAAATGCCCATAGCCTTCGCCACCTTTTTCATAGCGACTTTTTAAAGCCTCTTGTTTTGTATTGTCTAAAAATAATTTTGCGATTTTAAATACATTACAATTTTGCCAATCTTTTGGATCTTCTAAAGCCGTACTATCTGTGACAATAGATGAAATTTGTTTTTTAATAGCTTTTGGTGTATTAAAAATATCGATTGTATTTTGATAAGACTTGCTCATTTTGGCTCCATCAGTACCAGGTACTACCGCAACTTCATCATTAACTTTAGCTTGAGGTAGGGTAAAAATTTCACCCCATTCATTATTTACTTTTAAGGCGATATCTCTTGCTATTTCAACGTGTTGAATTTGATCTTTACCTACAGGAACTATTTGAGCATTAAAAAGTAAAATATCTGCAGCCATTAAAACAGGATAGGAAAAAAGTCCATGATTAGCATTTAAACCTTTGGCAATTTTATCTTTATAACTATGTGCTCTTTCTAAAAGTCCCATTGGGGTAAATTGAGATAGAATCCAATAAAGCTCCATCACTTCTTTTACATCACTTTGTAGCCAAAACACGCTTTTTTGCGGATCAATTCCTAAACTTAAAAAAGCTGCCGCAGCCTTAAGTGAATTTTGTTTAAGTTTTTCTCCATCAAAACTTGAAGTCATGGCATGATAATTTGCTATAAACATATACATTTGATTTTCTTCTTGCATATTTAGCATTTGTCTTATAGAGCCAAAATAATTTCCTATATGCAAATCCCCGCTTGGTTGCAATCCTGTAATAACTCTCATTTCACCTCTTTTTTAATTTCTTTAATAATCTCGTTAATGCTTTTATTTTCAATATTTATAGTAATGTTTGCTTTTTTTTCATATTTTTTTATTCTTTGATCAAAAAGAATTTTGGCATTATTTGTATTTGCAAGTAAAGGTCTAGTGGTTAATCCTTCCTTGTTTAATCTTTGTAAAAGATAATCAAAACTCGCTTTTAAGTAAACGATAGTGCCAATATTTTTTAATTTTTTTTGTTCTATGAAGCCACCGCCACTTGCAATAGAGCAATTTTGCAAACAATGTAAAAACAAAGCTATTTTTTGCTCTTCCTTGCGGAATTTTTTTTCTCCATATGTTTTGAAAAAATCATTAATTTCAAGATTAAATTTTTCTTTGATTAAACTGTCTGTATCTAAAAATACTTTATCATATTTTTTAGCATAAGCTCTTGCTATAGTTGTTTTACCACAGCCCATAAAGCCTACAAAAAGGAGATTATCCTTCTTGCTCATCTTTGCTACCTTTTTTTCTTGAAGCTAAAATCAAAGGAACACCTTCAAAGTTAAATTGTTTTCTAATTTGGTTTTGTAAATATCGTTTATAACTAAAATGCAAAGCTTTTGGTCTATTCATAATTAGAGCTATTTTTGGAGGTGCTAAGTCGTATTGAACCGCATAATAAATTTTTACTAATTTACCATAATCATGTGGTAGTGGGTGGGCTTTAGTGGCTTCTTCTACCAAGGCATTTAATTTTGCAGTTGGAATTTTTTGTGTGAAATTTGCAAAAACTTCTAAAATTTTATCCAAAAGTACATGCACTCTTTTTCCGCTTAAAGCTGATACGCTTACAACGGGTGCATAAGCTAGAAATTTAAAACGATCTAGTTTTAATTCTTTTAAAGTTTTATCAAAATCAAGCTCACTTTTATCCCATTTATTAAGCACGATAATCACACCTAAACAATGCTTAGCAGCAAGTCCTGCAATACGCTCATCGAGTTCGTTAAAACCTTCAGCCGCATCTAGCACTAAAAGTGCAATTTGAGCATTAGCTAGGGCATATTCAGTTCTATTTAGTGCATAACGCTCTAAGCCTTGTATTTTCCCACGTTTTCTAATACCTGCAGTGTCTACAAATTCGATGATTTTATCTTTATGTATAATGCTTTCATTAACAGGATCGATCGTAGTACCTGCTATATCACTTACCACGCTACGTTCTTCTTTAACTAAGGCATTTAAAAGACTTGATTTTCCTACATTTACCCTGCCGATAATTCCCACTTTAATATGATTTTCATTGATGGTTTTTAGCTTAAAATCTCCGCTATTTTCATCAAAATTTTCTAAATAACTTTCAAAGTCTTCTTCTTCATCTGCATTTAAATAACTTTCATTTAAAAACTTACCAGCCCACATACAAAGTTCATCAATGCCTATATTATGTGTAACCGAGATGTTAAAAACTTCTTTTACTCCAAAATTAGAAAATTCCCAAGATCTTTCTTCGTCTTTTTTGTTATCGACTTTATTGATTACTAAAGCTATGGGTTTGTTAAGTTTTTTCATTTCATAAAAAAATGCTTTATCTTCATCATCAGGTAAAAATTTACCATCCACCATATAAAAGATAATATCGCTATTTTTAGCAGCTTTAAGCGAATTTGCTTTGACATTTTTAAAAAGCTCATTGCTCTCATCAAGCCCACCACTATCTATCAATAAAGCTTTTTTGCCATCAATTTCTACTTCTATTTTGTTAGTATCTCTTGTAGTTCCGCTTATGTCACTAGTTATCGCAATGCGTTTTTTTGCAAGTCTATTAAAAAGACTTGATTTACCAACATTTGGTTTTCCTATTAAAATAATACTTTGCATTAATACTCATTTTTTAAATTTTTATTTGTGATTATATAAAAATTGCCTTAAAATTAAGCAAAAAAGACTAAAATAACGGGAATTTTTATATGGAATTTATATGTTAAGAATAGTTAAAAAGAATTTAGGTATATATTTTATGATTATTGCTTCCATAGAATTTGCACTTGTAGGTGCTTGTGCAAAAATTCTTAGTGAAGAATTATCATCGATTGAAATTATGTTTTTTAGAAATATTATAGGAACAGCTTTTATGCTTTATGCGCTTTCAAAATTAAATTTTCATAAAAGTGGCGGACATCTTGGACTGCTTATTTTTAGAGGTATTATAGGAACGATTGCTTTATATCTTTTCTTTTATAATGTTTCTAATATTTCATTAGGCGGTGCTTTTGCTTTTCAAAAAACAGCACCTATTTTTATAGCTTTGATTGCTTTTTTGTTTTTTAAAGAAAGTTTAGGAATAAAAGCTTGTTTTGGGATTTTGATCGCTTTTATAGGAGTGTTGTTAATTTGTCAGCCTTTTGCAGATAGCACTACGCATTCAGGTTTTGATTTAAAAAATAGTATTTTAGGAATTTTAAGTGGTTTTTGTGCAGCTTTAGCGCTAACTAGTGTAAGAGAGCTTAGAAAATCATACCCAGCACCTTTTATAGCTTTATCTTTTGTTTTAATTGGTACTCTTATGCCTTTAATGTCTATGATTATAGGTTCTTTTTATGAAATAAAAGAGCTTGATTTTTTAATTGCTCCTTTTGTTATGCCTAGTCTTAAAGCTTGGATTTTTATTGTTTTGATGGGAATTTTTGGAGCAATGTATCAAATTCATGTTACTAAAGCTTATGGTGTAGCAAAAAAGGCAGGGATTGTTGCAGGGGTTAGTTATATAGATGTAGTTTTTACTTTATTTTTGGGCATATTATTAGGAGATGAATTTCCTAGTTTTATGGTTTTTATAGGAATTTTTAGCATTATTTTAGGAGGAATTATTTTGGTTAGTAAGCAAACAAAAGGAAAGAAAAATGGAAAATAAAGCAGATTTAATTTATGGTTTAGAAGATAAACCACCCTTTGCTAAGGCGTTTTTTGCTGCATTAGTGCATTTGATGGCTATGTTTGTGGCTGTGATTACACCTGCTTTGTTAATTTGCAAGGGTCTTGGAATAGATGATGCTAATACAGCTAGAATTATATGTATGTCACTTTTTGCTTCAGGTGTTGCTTCGCTTTTGCAGATTAAAACTTGGGGTCCTATAGGGAGCGGACTTTTATCTATTCAAGGGACTAGTTTTAACTTTGTTGCGCCTATTATTTTAGGTGGGCTTGTTTTAAAAAATAATGGTTTATCGCAAGAAGCAATGCTTGGAGCTATTTTTGGCACTTTGATGCTTTGTTCTACTACTGAAATGATTATTTCTCAAATTTTACCTTTTGTAAGAAGAGTGATTTCGCCTTTGGTTTCTGGTATAGTAGTGATGATTATAGGTCTTAGTTTGATTAATGTTGGCCTTGTAAGTGCAGGGGGTGGATTTGCGGCTAAAGCAAGTGGTGAGTTTGGTTCTTTGCAAAATTTATTATTAGCCGGAGTTGTAATTTTAAGTATTATTGTTTTAAATCGTTTTAATAATGCCTATATAAGAATTTCTTCTTTATTTATAGCTATGATAATAGGGCTTTTAGTAGCTATGACTTTTGAAAATTTTAGCTTTGATTTTAATGAAAATTTGCCTTTAGTGTTTTTACCTGATCCTTTGCATTATGGTTTGAGTATTGATTATAATCTCATTTTGCCTTTGATCTTGGTTTTTATGGTAACTTCTTTAGAAACTATTGGTGATATTAGTGCTACTAGCGAAGTTTCCAATCAGCCGGTTAAAGGTGAACTTTATGCAAAAAGATTAAAAGGTGGGGTTTTAGCAAATGGTTTTAATTCCTTTGTTTCAGCCTTTTTTAATACTTTTCCAAATTCATGTTTTGGGCAAAATAATGGCGTTATAGCTTTAACGGGTGTTGCAAGTCGCTATGTGGGGTTTATTGTAGCTTTTATGTTGATGATTTTGGGTTTATTTCCTATTGTGGCTGATATTACTTTGCAAATTCCAGAACCTATTTTAGGTGGAGCAACTTTAGTAATGTTTGGTACTATAGCCGCAACGGGTGTTAGGATTATTTCTAAAGAAAATTTAAATCGTCGCTCCATTATCATTATAGCTATGAGTTTAGGTATAGGGCTTGGAGTTTCTAATAATCCTGATATTTTAGAATTTATGCCAATGTGGTTTAAAACTTTATTTTCTTCAGGGATTGCAGCAGGTGGGATTACAGCTATTATTTTAAATTTTGTTTTCCCTCTTGAAGAAAATAATAAAAATAAAGTAAAATAATAAAAAACAAGGAAAAATGATGAAAAAAATGATACTAATAGCAGGGCCTTGTGTGATAGAAAATGAAGAGCTTGTTTTTAAGGTTGCGCAAGAGCTTGAATGCTTTTTAAAAGATGACAGAATTGATTTTTATTTTAAATCAAGTTTTGATAAAGCAAATAGAACTAGTATTAATAGTTTTAGAGGACCAGGTCTTGAAAAAGGTTTGGAAATTTTGCAAAAAGTGAAAGATAAATTTGGTATGCAAATTCTTACTGATATTCATGAGAGTTCTCAGGCAAGTGTTGCGGCTGAGGTTGTAGATGTTTTACAAATTCCAGCCTTTTTATGCAGGCAAACTGATTTATTAGTAGCTGCTGCTAAAACAAAGGCTAAGGTAAATGTAAAAAAGGGACAATTTTTAAATCCTGAAGATATTAAATATAGTGTAGCTAAAATTTTACAAACTAGAGGCATCAACGAAGAAGGTTTTGAAATAGCCAAAGAAAATGGGGTTTTTGTAGCTGAGAGAGGTTCGAGTTTTGGCTATGGAAATTTAGTTGTAGATATGAGAAGTTTGGTTATCATGAGAAAATATGCTCCAGTTATTTTTGATGCTACTCATAGTGTGCAAATGCCAGGAGCAAATGGTGGAAGTAGTGGAGGCAAAAGTGAATTTGTAGAGCCTTTAGCAAGAGCTGCTGCTAGTGTAGGTATAGATGGATTTTTCTTTGAAACGCACATTGATCCTTGCAAAGCTTTATGCGATGGACCAAATATGCTTGATCTTTCAAGACTTAAAAACTGCGTAAATACGCTTTTAAAAATTCAAGAAATCATTTAAAAAGGAAAATTATGAATATAATAGAAGGAAATTTAAGTTTAAAAGGTGATGAGAAAATTGCGATTATCAATGCAAGATTTAATCATATCATCACAGATCGTTTAGTTGAAGGTGCTAAAGATGCTTTTTTAAGACATGGGGGTAAGGAAGAAAACTTAAGTCTTATTTTAGTGCCAGGTGCTTTTGAAATTCCTTTTGCATTAAAACAAGCTTGTGAGAGTAAAAAATTTGATGGAATTTGTTGTGTTGGAGCGGTAATTCGTGGAAGTACACCACATTTTGATTATGTAGCAGCTGAAACTACCAAAGGTATAGCAAACGTAGGGCTTGGAGCTAATGTGCCTGTAAGCTTTGGAGTTTTAACAACCGATACTTTAGAGCAAGCTATAGAAAGAGCAGGTAGTAAAGCAGGTAATAAAGGCTTTGAAGCTATGCTTACTGTAGTTGAAATGCTTAATTTAATCCAAAAAATTAAGGTTTAAAATGGCTACTAGACACCAAGTAAGACAGAGTATTGTTTCTTTGCTTTATGCAGCACAGTTAAACCAAGAAAATAAAGATTTTATCAATGAATTTTTAGATGAGAAAAAAATTCGCAATGACCAAAGAAAATTCACTCTAGATTTATATAATGGTATTAATGAGCAACTTGCTTTGCTTGATGAGAAAATTAATGAGTGTTTAAAAGAGCATAAGTTAGATGGAGTAGCTAATATAGAAAAGGCTATTTTGCGTTTGGGTGCTTATGAGATTTTATTTACATCTACACAAAAAGCGATTGTTATTAATGAGGCTATAGAGCTTGCAAAAGAAATGGCAGGAGATAATGCTCCTAAATTTATCAACGGGGTGTTGGATAAAATCAACAAGGAAAAGCAATGAAACTTTGTGTGGCTTTTGATGTAGCAAGTTATGATGAATGTATAAATTTAGCCAAAGAATTAAAAGGTTTAGATCTTTGGGTTAAAATAGGGCTTAGATCGTATTTAAGAGATGGAATAAAGCTTTTAGAGGCGATTAAAAAAGTGGATGATTTTAAAATCTTTTTAGATTTAAAGCTTTATGATATACCAAATACTATGGCAGATGCTTGCGAAGAACTTGCTAAGCTTGATGTGGATATGTTTAATATCCATGCAAGTGCAGGTAAAAGTGCTATGTGTATGATTATGGAGCGTTTAAACGCTTTAAGTAAAAGACCTTTGGTGCTTGCTGTGTCTGCTTTAACTAGTTTTGATGAGCAAGAATTTTTTAGTGTATATAAACAAGATATCAAACAAGCCGTTAAGGATTTTTCTAAAATTAGCTATGAAAGTGGTCTTGATGGTATGGTTTGTTCGGTATATGAAAGTTTATTGATAAAAGAAAACACTAATTCAAATTTTATCACATTAACCCCTGGAATTCGTCCTTTTAAAGAAAATTCAGACGATCAAAAAAGAGTAGCTGATATACAGTGTGCTAAGGATAATTTGTCAGATTTTATCGTGGTTGGAAGACCTATTTATAAAGCAAAAGAACCTAGAAAGGTTTGTGAGGATATATTAGAGCATTTAAAATAAGCCTTTAGGCTTATTTTAAATATACTTTCATTTTTTTATTTTCCAAAACAATTCCATCATCATCGCTAGTAATTTGAAAATCTCCGTTGAAATTTCTTAAGAAATTATCTTCAAATTTCATAGATTCTTGATCACAAAGCATTTTTGTTGAAGCAAGATTATCTTCTATTTTAATGCTATTTCCTTGATCTTTATAGCCACCAAAAAATCTATTACATCCTGAAATACCAAAAACTCTTTTGTCCTTATTATCAAAACTAATGCTTGCTTTAGAATTTTGAGGAAGTTCATAGCTTTTTCCATTAGCTTCATAAGAACTTATGGTAAATTCTTTATTTTGTAAATCATCAACACTTAAATTTGCCACAGAACACCCACTAAAAATAGCTAAGCTTGCTATACTTAATGTAATTATTTTTTTCATTTTGATTCTCCTTATACATGAAAATGTTTTAATTCATCTTCTAAATTTTGACAAACTACATTTAACTCATGAGCAACATCAAGTAAAATTTTTGAAATTTCTTCATTTTTGTCGCTTAATTTTACTGTTTCTTGCATTTTATCAAGCAAAGATTGTAAAGTTTCTTGTGTACTTGAGATTTTTTGCATACAAGCATTTGCTAAATCTCTTGCATTTTCATTGCAAACTTTTACTTCATTAGTTCCTTCTACAAGATCTTTTGCATCTTGATTTAGAGAATTAATTTCTTTAGCATTGTGTTTTAACTCTTTGGAAACTTCATTAATACTATCTACTAATTGCTTGGTCACAATAGCAATATTTTTTAAAAATTCTTCTGAGTTTTGAGCAAGATTTCTTACATCTTCAGCAATAACTGAAAAACCGCGACCAAATTCCCCAGCACGTGCTGCTTCAATACCTGCATTTAATGATAAAAGATTAGTTTTATCAGCTATTTCTCCCATCATATCAGAAGCTTTTTTAATCTCTTCTGCTTGTTTTTCCATAACTTCAACTTTTTGAGATAACACATCTTCATTTTCTGCAACAACTCTTACTTTGTCAACTACCTGATTTAGTGAATCAAGCATAGTGTTTAAAACTTCAAAAGATTTTGTATTTGCCTTATTTGCATTGTTTGAAAGTTCAGCAAGATCTTGCAATTCTGTATGTATTTGCTCGCTTAAATGATAAGATTCATCAGTTTTTGTATGGCCTTCTTTGGTTCTATTTGCTAGATCAAGTGCATTGGCATTTAAAAGTTTAGATTGTTTATCTACCATTTGAGAATTTTCATTGGTAGAAATCACTGCATTTTGAATTTTTTCAATAAATTGATTAATATAAGTACAAGCCTTACCTATTTCATCAGTACTTTTTATGTTAATTCTTGCGCGTAAATCTCCATCGCCACTAGCTAATTCTTTAGCGTGTTTTAAAAGATCTAAAACAGGATTACCCACAACTATTTTCAAGATATAAAGTACAGCAAAAACAGTAAAAAGTAAAGCTATACTAAAAATCACAATATAGGTTCTAGCTGAACTTGCCAAATCATCATCTACATGTTTTAAGTCATTATACATATCCATAACCCCTAAAACATCACCTTCTTTAGCATTAGCATGACAAGCTAAGCAACTTTCATTAGCAATTAATGGGCGTATGAGTCTTAGATAATGCCCTTGATCATTATTAATCTCAACCGCTTTAATTTCTGGTTTGTTAAATTGCTCATTGATAATACTTTCATCACTTTTTGTATATTTTTGCATTTCAAAAAGCTCAATGGTGCTTTTGGAAGGATAAATTTTAATATCTTTTATGCCTTCTATTTCACCTGCTTCTTTTATAGCTTGTTCTATGATGGTAGGATCACCCAAATTCATCGCCATTCTTAGTGTTTGAAAAACAGAAGTGCTTAAGGTATCTAAATTTGCACGGCTGATTCTATCGGTCGTTTGCTGAGAGTCTTTTTGTAAAATAATTTGCATAATAATAAAACTAATTAGCAATGTAGAAATCATTGCTAAAGATATCTTTGCACCTATGCTTTTAAACATTTAAACTCCTTGTATTAATGTAAAAAGTGTCTTACGCCACTAAAATATAATGCAATACCATATTCATTAGCAGCTTGGATGATATCCTCATCTCTTATACTTCCACCTGGTTCGATGATGGCTTTTACACCTATTTTGCTGGCCTCATCTATGCTATCTCTAAATGGAAAAAAAGCCTCGCTTGCTAAAACACAACCATTTAAATCAAGTCCCATTTCCTTGGCTTTATTAATAGCTGCTTTAGCTGCATCAATACGACTTGTCATGCCCATGCCAATAGCCACCATAGCACCATTTTTTACATAAACTACGTTATTTGATTTGGTAAATGCAGCAATTTTCATAGCTATTTCAAGATCTTTTAATTCTTGTTCGCTAGCTTTTCTTTCACTTTTTAACACCGCATTTTTTAATTCATCTTCTTTAACTTCATCACTATCTTGATATACAAAACCACCATCTATATGTTTAAAATCATATTTGTCATAAGCTCTAGTTAAAAATGGCGCTTTTTGTGTAAAGATTTTAATACGCTTTTTATCTTTAAATACTTCCAAAGCATCATCATCTACATTTGCTGCAATGATTACTTCTATATAAATTTCATTGATTTTTTGTGCCAGTTCTTTATCTAAAGTTCCATTGATAGCTACAACCCCACCATAAGCACTTAAGGTATCGCATTTAAGCGCATGGATATAGCTTTGGAGTAAGTTTTCTTTTATGGCAAATCCACAAGCATTTGCATGTTTTACAATGGCTACTGCTGGAGCTTTATCAAAAGCACTTGCTAAATTTAAAGCTGCGTTGATATCGGTTAGATTGTTAAAACTTGCTTCACCCTTTAAGGTTGTAAAATTGTGTGTGAAAAAGTCATCAAATTCATATAAGGCGCCTTTTTGATGAGGATTTTCTCCATATCTTGTATCAAACACTTTTTGACCAACAATAAATTTACTTGCACCAAAACCACCATTAAAACGCTCATTCATATAATTTGCTATATAAGCATCATAATTTGCTGTATGCTCATAAGCTTTGATCATCAATGCTCTTCTAAAATCAAGATCTAAAGTATTATCTTTTAAGGCTTGTATGATTTTATCATAGTCTAAAATATCACAAACTACAATGACATTTTTAAAGTTTTTTGCACCACTACGTATCATAGCAGGACCACCGATATCAATATTTTCTACAATCTCATCAAAATCTTGGGTTAAAATTGTAGTTTTTTTGAAAGGATATAAATTCACACAAAGTAAGTCTATGCTTTCAATATTATGCTCTTTAGCTTGCTTTTGGTGATTTTCATCTTCTCTTTTGTATAAAATTCCACCATGAATTTTTGGGTGTAAGGTTTTTACGCGTCCTTCAAACATTTCAGGGCTTTGAGTAAAATCACTAACTTCTTGTACTTGCAAGTTATTTTCTTTTAAAAGCTTGTAAGTACCTCCAGTAGATAAAAGCTCAAAACCTAATTTTGCAAGCTCACTAGCAAATTCTACCACTCCTTCTTTATCACTAACACTAATTAGTGCTTTCATTGATTTTTCCTTTCTATGTATTGTTTTAAAAATTCATAAGATTCATTAACTTCTTGAAATTTTTTTACACCTTCTTTTATTTTTGCTTCATCGCTGTTGTTTGCGTTTAAAATATCAGGATGATATTTTTTAGCAAGTTCTCTATAGCGTTTTTTAAGCTCTTGTAAATTTACATTTTCGCTTACACCTAAAATCTCACATGCTTTTTGCAAATTCATACCTACTTTTTGAGTTTGCATAGAATTTAGAAGTCTCTCAAGTATGTTTACATCAAGATTAAAGGCTTTGATAATGGCTTTTAATACATCTTTTTTAGTGCTGTTAAGTTCCCCATCAATCAAGGCCATTGCGACCAAAACATTTAATATATTAATTCTTTCTTGTTGAGGTAAAGGTACTTCCTTGATGAGTTCTTTGGCTACTTCATAGGTGTCATTTAAGGTGTTTTTGTGTTCATTAAAACTTTGTTTTAAAAATTCTCTTTCTCTTGAATCTTTGGCATTGTAATCAAGAATTTGTGAGATCATGTTAGCTTCATTTTCACTAACTCTGCCATCGCTTTTTGCTATTTTTGCTAAAAGTGCTATAACATAGTAGTTTAATCTTCTTTTAAATCCATCAATTCTTTCTTCGTGATAGCCTTGTTTAAAACCTTGAGAGAAACTTTTAGCTCCTTTTTTAAAAGAGCCCAAAAGATCATCTTTACCCCATGTTTTATAATACCAATAAAATGCCAAAATTGCCAATACAAGTAAAACAAAAAGCATTTTTATCCTAAATATTCATTAAATTTATCAAAATAAATTGTTTGTAGTTTTGCTAAAGATATCTTAATATCATCTAAAATAAAATCTTTTTCATTTAAATTTCCAAGTTTTGTAAATTTAATTTCCATTTCATTTGCAAATTTGATAAATTTTTCTTCATTTTTAACACCAACTATAACTCTTGTTGGACTTTCTTCAAAAATAAAACTCTTATCTTCAAAATCAGTCTTTACTTCAATACCTAAATTTGCCTTTGCGCTCATTTTAGCTAAAGTGATAGCAAGACCACCTATGCCTATGCTATTAGCACAATCAAGCAATTTTGCTTCGTTTGCTTTTAGTAAGAAATCCCATAGTTTTAATTCTGCGTTAAAATCTATATCTTCAAGCTCTCCTGCCACTTTTTGATCTAGTACTTTAGCAATCAAAGATCCACCAAAAGCACCTTTGCTTTCTCCAAGTAGATAAATAGCTCTAGTGTCTTTACTAAAATATGATTTTAAAACATTTTCTGCTTTTTCATTTACTCCAACACAAGTTATGGTTGGACTCGGAAAAATACTTACTCCATCGGTTTCGTTATATAAAGAAACATTGCCACTTACTACAGGGGTATTGAGTTCTTTACAAGCGAGCTTAATGCCTTCACAACCTTGTGCAAATTGCCACATTACTTCAGGATTTTGCGGGTTGCCATAGTTTAAACAATCACTAATTGCCAAAGGTCTAGCTCCTGAGCATGCTATTTTTCTACCTGCACTTGCAACGGCTGCTGCTGCGCCGATTTTTGGATTTACATAGTTTAATCTTGAGTTGCACTCAATTGCCATAGAAAGTAAGCAATTGTTTTCTTTAATTCTAATGCTATTTGCTCCTAAAGCTCCATCGCTTTTTAAAGTATTAGTTTGTACGCTTGAGTCAAATTGCTCATAAATATAGGCTTTATCGTTAGCATTTTCATTTGCAAGAAGTTTTTCAAATGCTTCTTGAGTAGGAATGTTAAGTTTAAATTGATAGTTTTTTATTTCATCTAAGTATTTTGGTTTAGCTACAGGTCTATCAAGTATAGGTGCTTTTTCACTTAGTGGCTCAATCGGGATTAAACCAACTAATTCATCATGCCAAAATAGCTCCATTTTGCCAGTATCTGTAACTTCGCCTATAATAGCTGCATCAAGCCCCCATTTATTAAAAATCTCAATAACTTTTTCTTCATAGCCTTTTTTAGCGCAAATTAGCATTCTTTCTTGAGATTCGCTTAACATTAACTCATAAGGAGTCATACCTTCTTCTCTCATAGGAGTTTTATCAAGGTAAAGTTTCATGCCGCTACCACTGCGTCCTGCCATTTCAAAAGAGCTTGAAGTAAGTCCTGCTGCACCCATATCTTGAATTCCAACTATATAATCAGTTTTGAAAAGTTCCAAGCAAGCTTCCATTAATAATTTTTCAGCAAATGGATCGCCAATTTGCACAGTTGGTCTTAAGCTTTTACTAGATTCATTAAAACTATCACTTGCCATCACTGCTCCACCAAGCCCGTCACGACCGGTTTTTGAACCTACATAAATTACAGGATTGCCTACACCTTCAGCTTTTGCATAAAAAATATCTTCGATTTTGCAAGTTCCAAGTGCAAAAGCATTAACTAAGATATTTCCATTAAAACACTCATCAAAAGCACATTCTCCACCTATGGTAGGTACACCCATGCAATTACCATAGTGTGAAATTCCGCTTACCACACCTTTAACTAAATATTTTTGATGTTTGCCTATTTTTTCATCATGGATATTACCAAATTTTAAAGAATTCATACCCGCAACAACTCTTGCACCCATGGTAAAAACATCGCGCAAAATTCCGCCCACACCTGTAGCTGCGCCCGCAAAAGGCTCTATAAAACTTGGGTGATTATGACTTTCTACTTTAAATACAGCCGCCATTCCTTTGCCTATATCTATTACTCCAGCGTTTTCACCAGGACCTTGGATTACCCAAGGAGCTTTAGTTGGAAAGCCATTAAGGTATTTTTTACTTGATTTATATGAGCAATGCTCGCTCCACATAGCAGAAATTACTCCAAGCTCTAGCAAATTAGGCTCTCTACCTAATATATTTAAAATTTCTTGATATTCCTCATCGCTAATTTTGTGTTGTTTTATAATTTCTTTATCCATTTTCTCTCCTTTTTTTATTTACCTAAACAAAAATTACTAAACATAGCATCTAAAATTTCATCTCTTTCAAAATCTTTTGTAAATTGGGCTATTTCTCCTATGGCTAAATTTAGTTCAAAAGCAAAAAGTTCTAAAGAACTTTCTTTTAATAAATCCCTTGCGCGCAAAATAGCTTCGCTAGCATTCTTGCAGGCATTGAGTATTAAGGTATTGCTTATTAGCATTCCATCACCATCTAAAGTATTTAAGTATTCATTTAAATTTTCCTTTATGGCTTGGGTGTTTTCTTGAGCACAAATGCGTATACAAGAAGTGCTAATTTCATGTTGAAATTTGGTAACTAGGTCGCTTTTATTTAAAACATAAATGATTTTTTTATCACAATTTTTTAAAGCTTGTAAAATACGCTCATCTTCTTCTTCAAATTCTTTAGAACCATCAAAAACAGCTATGATGATATCTGCTTCTTTAATGCTTTCATAGCTTAAATTAACTCCGATTTTTTCTATCTCATCATCTGCATTTCTTATACCTGCTGTGTCGATGATTTTGATTAAATGCGAGCCTATTTTTAAACTTTCCTCGATACGATCTCTTGTGGTACCTGCAATATTAGAAACAATAGCCCTATCAAAAGCCAAAAGTGAATTTAACAAGGAACTTTTTCCTGCATTTGGTTTACCGATAATAGCAACTTTAAAGCCCTCTATAAGTCCTTTTTTGCTTAAAGAAATATCTACTATATTACGTAAAAGTTTTGAATTTTTTTCGCACATAGTGATAATTTGATCAAGTAAATCTTGTGGTAAATCATCATCGGCATAATCAATGCTAGTTTCTACAAAAGCAAGGGTTTGAACAAGATCTATTCTAATAGAATTTAAAAATTTACTTAAATCACCTTTAATATTTTTTGCTATGATATTTGCAGCACTTGCTGACTTTGACATGATGGCATCTTGTATGCTTAAAGCTTTTAAAAGATCCATCTTGCCATTTAAACAAGCTCTTTTGCTAAATTCGCCAGGGTTAGCAAGACGCGCTCCTGCTAAAATAAGCTCATCAAGTAAAATTTCACTTAAAGAAAAGCCTCCGTGGAGTTGAAATTCTACTATATCTTCTCCTGTAAAAGAGTAGGGCGCTTTAAAATAAATTACTAAGGCTTCGTCTAAAAAATCGTTGTTGTTTTTATAAAGTTTGCACAAATGTGCATAGCGTGGTGTTAGTTCTTTTTTGTGGGTAATTTTTAATGCAAGCTCTAAAGCTTTTTCTCCACTTACTCTAATAATACTTATAGAGCCCACTCCATGGGCTGTGGCAATGGCAGCTATAGTATCATTCATTCATTTTTCTTCAAAAAATCATTCACAACGATGTATCTTTGATCGTCATTTTGTTTGATAGCTACATATTTGTCAGGAAAGCGTTCTCTTAATTTTTCTAAAGCAAGTTTTAGCCAAATTCCATCAAGTGGTTTTGTTTGAACTCTTCCTGTGTTTTCTACTTTTTCTATAAGAATTTTTAAATAATTTTCTATAGCTTGGGTTTGATTTTCTAAAAATTGAGCAATTTCTAGTCTTGGTTGAATTTTGTATTTAGCGCTAAGCCAATTATAAAGCAAATAAGAAAAAGCCTTATATCTATGAGCTTCTTTGCCTATAAGTAAAGCCGCATCTTCTCCATCAAGTTTTATCAATACACAATTTTCATCCCAAACACTAACTTGTATAACCTTGATGTCAAAATCAAAAGTTGCTAGTAGCTTTTCTAATGAAATTTTTATCTCATCGATATAAGAAGTGATATTTCTTTCTTCTGAAGATTCTTTATGAAATGAATCAAAAATGGCATCATTTTTTACTTTATAATGCTCCTTAGGTTGAGCAATATCTTCAATTGGTTTTTGAAAATTTTCTTTGTATTCTTTCTTCGGTTCGTTTTTATCAAAGTTTTTTTGCGTATGCTTGTTAAATTTCTCATTATGAAATTTTTTAGTTTTTTCTTGATGAGGTTTTTGAATTTTTTTATGCTCTTTGATACAAATAATAGCATTTTTTCTAAACAAACCAAAAAATCCTGCTTTAGCATGCTGAATAACTTCATATTCTAGATCAATCACAGAGCACTCAAGTTGCTTTGAGGCTTCTATGAGTGCGGTTTGTAAGTCTTTAGCTTCTATGTTCATGTTTAGCTATTTCCTCTTTTTTGTGGTTTTTGAAAAGTTTATTTACGATCACTTGTTGAATAAGTGAGCATATATTATTTACACACCAATATAAAGTTAAACCTGCTGGGAAGGTTAAGAAGAAGAAAGTGAAAATTAATGGTAAAAATTTCATAATCTTTTCTTGCATAGGATCTTGTATGGCCATTGGTGTGATAAGTTGTTGGATAAACATAGTTAGACCCATAAATATAGGTAAAATAAACCATGGATCCATTACAGATAAATCTGTAATCCAAAAAGCCCAAGGTGCAGCTTTTAGTTCTATGGCATTTAGTAAAACTCTATAAATTGCAAAGAAAATTGGAATTTGAATGAGTATAGGCAAACACCCGCTCATAGGATTTGCACCATGTTTTTTATAAAGTTCCATCATATGTAAATTCATTTTTTGCGGATCACCTTTATAGCGCTCTCTGATTTCTTTCATTTTAGGTGCCAAATCTTTGAGTTTATTCATAGAAATCATTGATTTATAAGTAAGTGGGAAAAGAATAATACGCACGATTAAAGTCATCACTACAATAGCCCAACCCCAGTTACCCATGTAGCCGTGTAAAAAATTTAAAAATTCAAACATAGGCTTGGCTATAAAAGTAAACCAACCATATTCTACAACATCATCTAAATCCGCATGAATGCTTCTTAAAATTTCATGCTCTTTTGAGCCAACATAACCGCTTGCTTTAAAAGTATTTGTCGCACTTGCAAAAACGATAGAGTTTTCGTGATTATCTTTAGTAACTACAGCATTAAGTGGTTTTTCAAAATTATAAAAGAAAGCACTATAATAGCGATCTGAAGCTGCCATAAGGGTTACATTAGAAAAACTTTCATCATTTTCTACATCACCATCTTCTAACATTGTGATTTTATCATCTTTATCTAAGATTAAAACGCCATGCACTGTATAGCTATCAACTGCTATATTTGGACGATAACCTGGAGTGATAAAATAAGCTGTGTCTTTGCTTAGATTAACCTCTAAATCATAGTTTCCATATTTATGGAAAGTGATTTTTTTAGTTACTACTAAATCGTTTAGATTTTGAGTAAGGATTAAGGTTGTGTTTTCATCGCTTACATTGATAGTTTTTTGACTTGTGGTGTATGAAGTATTAAAAGCTTCTTGATTGATTTTTGCATCGCTAAATCTTATTTCTAGTGGTAAAGGCGATAAAGAAGTATCTACTAGATTAATACTTTTACCATTTTCGTCTTTATATTTTTCATCACTTAGATAAAACTTAGCTATTCTACCTAAAGAGTCAATATGTGCTTCAAAATGCTCACTTTTAACAACTGCTATTTCTTCTTTTTGATTAACACTAAGTTCTGTTTTTGGAGCTTGGGTGTTTGTGTTTGTAGTGCTTTGTGGGGCTGAATTGTTTTGTTCTATTTGGGTGATATTTTGCTCAGTTTGTAGAGCTTTGGGGATAAAAAAATAATCATAAACTACAAAAAATAAAAATGATAATACAACAGCAATTAATATGCGTTTTTGTTGAGATAAATTTTCTGACACGGATTGTCCTTTGGAAATATAATCTTAATTAAAAAAAATTGATTATCGTTGCAAGGGATATAAAGATAGTTGAGTTGTTTTAAAGCATTAAAACTAGGTTTAAAACATATACCTGAGTTTAGATTATTCTTGCGTATTTTAGGATAATCAATACCACCTTTAAAAAACGGATTGCATTTTAAAATTCTTAAAAAAACTGCACCAAATGCTTTAAAAATATTATTTTTTTTAAATTGCCACAAGGCATATTCAGAGCAACTTGGGTAATACCTACAGCATTGTGGTTTAAAAGGACTGATAAAGAGTTGATAAAATCTGATAAGTTTTAGACAAGCTATTTTATACATCCTATTTTTTTCAAACCCCATTTCAAGTTTTTTTCTAATTTTAAAAAAGGAATTTCATTAATACTTGTTTTGGCTACAAGTATGTATTTTCCGTTTTCAACTTGATTTTTAACCTGAAAAAAAGCTGATCTTAAGAGCCTTTTGGCTCTATTTCTTACGACAGCTTTTCCAACTTTTTTGCTAGCAACAACAGCGAATTTTTTTTCATCACTTAAAATGTAAAAGATGATCATGCCTTCGCAATGCCATTTTTTACCTTCTTTATAAATTGCTGCAAACTCTCCTAAGTCGTTAATACTTAGAAAATCTTTTATACCGCTAATCTTTTTCTACCTTTAGCGCGTCTAGCATTGATCACTTTGCGACCATTTTTACTTTTCATACGTACACGAAAGCCGTGAGTTCTTTTTTTAGGGGTTTTATGTGGTTGGTATGTTCTTTTCATATTTTTTCCTTAACTTAAAATAAAAAACAAAATAATAAGCGAGTATGTTAGCAAAATCTTACTTAAATCTGCTTTTAATTAAGAGTTATTTTAAAACTTTTTGCTAAATTTTGATTTTATTTTATAAATTAAGGAAAAATAATGGCTTTTGAAATTTGTGAGAGTAAAAAAGAAGATTTAGAAAAAATTTTGGAATTACTCAAAGAACTTGCTATTCATGAAAATATGCTTGATGATGTAAAATGCACAACTAAAGAACTTAAAGAATCGTTTTTTAAACATGAATATGCTAAGGCTTTGAGCTTAAAGGTTGATGGCGAGATAATAGGTTATGTGATGTATTATTTTACTTTTTCATCTTTTTGGGGCTTGGGTGGGTTGTACTTAGAAGATATTTACATACAGCCAAAACATAGAAAAAAAGGCTATGCTAGAGCTGTTTTTAAATACTTAGCACAAATTTGTAAAGAAAAAAATCTTAAACGCTTAGAGTGGGTTTGTTTAAATGATAATGATTTGGGCATTGAATTTTATACCAAGTTAAATGCAAGACATATGAGTGAGTGGAGAACTTATCGTTTAGAGGGTGAAAATTTAGAAGCATTGATGTGATGAATAAGCGTAGTTTGTATTATCTAAAAGCTTTTGGCTATGAATACTTTAACGAACAAAAGCAAATTAGACATTTTAACTTAAGTTTTAAAGAATTAAATGAAAGAGTGAAAACTTGCAATCTTTGTCATTTTTCCAAATTAAGAAAGTATAGTTTAATGGAAAAAGAAGCCAAAAATGCTAAAATTTTGATTTACCAAGCTTTTGTTGATAAAGAAGAAAATGAAAGTGGAAAGTTTTTTGCTTCTAAAAATAAGCAAGAGTTTTTAAGATTATTTAAAGAGCTTTTAAATTTAAAAGAAGATGAAATATATTTTTCTTATATGTTTAAATGTTTTAGTAATTTTAAAATAGATGATCAAGCATTAAAATTATGCTTGCCATATTTTTATAACGAGCTTGATTTTGTAAAAGCAAAGATTATTTTATGTCTTGGTCAAGAAGCTTTTGCGAGTTTGGGTTTTGAGAATTTTCAAAAATACAAAGGGCAATGTATGCGTTTTAATAATGCTTTGCTTTTGCCAAGTTATGATTTGAATTTTGTGAGTAAAAATCCTAGCTTTTATACTGAATTTATAGATGATATTAAAAAAATAAAAGGTTATTTATGAGAAAAAGTTTAGTTTGTTTGATGATGAGTTTTGTTTTAACTTTAAGTGTTTTTGCAAAAGAACAAAAGCCATCACCCATAGAACCTAGCGAGTCTTTTTATCCTAATTTAGAATTTCAAAATTGCGATAATGATTGTTTGTTTACTTTGCTAGAAACAGGACTTTATTTTAATTTTTTATCAAGATTTAACAATGATAATGCAAATGAACTTTTGGTTAATATCTATACTAAACTTTTAAACTCCATTATAGATTTTGAAAAAAGAATTCAAAAAAATGCTAGCATAAAATTAGCTATTATTTTACCTGAGCAAACGATTAAAAGCTACTCTAATACTATTATAAATTCAAGCATAGCGTATTTATTAAGACAAAGAGCGCAAATAAAAGTAAAGGTGTTTTTAATAGGCACTGAAGATGAGAGCAAAATAGCTAAAGCTTTTAAACAAGCTCAAGATGAGAAATTTAATTATATCATCGCAGGTTTTACAGATAAGGGTGTGAAAATTTTATTAAAAGAAAATCTTGATTCTAATGTAAAAGTTTTCATACCAACTGCGCACAAAAGAAATTTTGATACGCAAAATGAAAATGTATATTTTGGAAGTATAGATTATCAAAAACAAATTCAAAGACTTTTAGAGTATTCAAATGGTAAAAATATTATTTTTTCAGATGGAACACCTTTGGCAAATCGCTTAGATGAGAATGTTTTAAACGCAAGGAATGGTAGTGAGAAAATTTATACTATTAATAGTTCTAAATTTGATTTTAGAAGCATTTTAAATCAAAATAGAAGTTTTCAAGATTCTAGTATTATTTTAAATACTTCTTTGATAAAAACAGCGCTCATAAGCTCGCAAATAAGAACTTATGATATAGAGCCTTTTGTGTTATTATCAACTCAGATTAATTATAATCCTATTTTACTAAGCTTAACGCAAATTAATGATAGAAAAAAACTTTTGCTAGCAAATTCCATTTCTAATGAGGATCAAACTCTAAGCTATCTTAATGAGCTTTTTTCGCAAAATATTAACTATAACTGGATAGCGTATGCAACTAGCGTGGGTCTTGATTATTTTTATACGCAGTTTTTAGATAAAGACTCTCAAAGAATTTTCGATGAGAGTTTAAATAATAATCAATTTGACTATAAGGTTAAGATCATACGCTCGCAAGGCTTAGGTTTTACTCCTTTGCAAGATCAGTAAAAACTCTAGCTATAGCCTCATCTATAGGGGCTACTTTTTCATTTTTTAAAAAAGCTAGGGTAAAATCAGCTTCAAAAAGCTTGGTGTTTTCTTTATAAATCTCTTGTTTTATACAAACTGAGGCTTTTTTAAGCTTTGTGATAAATGTTTTTACTTCTATAAGATCTCCAAGTTTAGCGGGTTTTAAAAAGTTACAATTTGCTTTAGTAAGTAGAAAATGTCCTGTGTTTTTATCAAAAATTTTTGCGTTTTTTTGAAAAAAAATCTCACTTCTTGCTCTTTCGCAAAATTTTAAGTAGTTGCTATGATACACAACTCCACCTGCATCGGTATCTTCATAATAAATTCGTATTTGCATTTAAAATCCTTTAGTTTGGTATGATAGTGTTTTTTCTTGCTGTTTTTTGCAAGGAAAAGATGATTAAACCGAAAACTATGATATAAATTGATGTGATTAAATTTTGCCACCAGTTAAAATCATTACTTAATAAATTTGGTATTGCTAAAATCATTTTGGGTTGATTGCATAATGTTATAAAAATTATTATAGATGATATTATTATAGAAGTATTTTTTGCTTTTAAAAAAACATCAATAATAAAAAAACTTATTAATGCTATGGGGTATATATACCAAATTTTTCCTATAAGTAAGATATATAAAGCTATGGTAAAAATTAGCCATTTTACGTTTAAAACTAAATCTGTATGATGATCGCAAAGTTTGCGATAAAAGAGAAGTTGGTATTGCTCGATAGTATCTTTTAAATTTTTATTTTCTTTATGTTTTAGCTCCAATTCTCTAGCATAAAGCTCTTGTGCTCTTAATTCTGAAGCATCGATTAGATTGTGATGAGCTATGCGATTGCTTTTTAATTTTCTAAATAAATCTCTAAAATTTAAAAATTCATCATAAGTATTTTTATTTTTTTCTTTTAATTCATTATAGTCATATTGTATGCAATCATGCTTTATATTAAACTGATTAGAAAAAGTACAATTTATGAATTTTGGTTTGTTATCTAAAGTGGCATTGTCAAAAACTACGATATTGTTAAATATTACATTTTTAAAATTTAAATACTCTATATGTATGTTTTCAAAATTGACAATGCCTTTAAAAGTAATATCTTGAAAATGGTATATTTGTTTTGTTGTATCATTGGTATTAGTTGTATTACGTTTTTTACTGGAAATAAATTTAACATTATTAAATTCCACTTCGCTAAATATGATTATATTTTTAAAAAAAGAAGAGTTTATAAAACTAGCTTCACCTTCAAAACGCACTATGCTAAAATCAACCCTAGCTTTAAATTCTGCCTTATCAAAAGAAGTTTTACCTTTAAAAACTGCTTCTATAAAATTATTTTCTATGATTTCTTGATTTGTATGCTCAGCTAAGAATTTTGTTTCTATAAATCTAGCTTCGCCTTCAAAGCGTGCCATATTAAAATTAACCCTAGCTTTAAATTCTGTCCTAGCGAAAGAAGTTTTACCTTTAAAAACCGCTTCTCTAAAATTATTTTCTATGATTTCTTGATTTGTATATTCAGCTAAGAATTTTGTTTGTATAAATCTAGCTTCGCCTTCAAAGCATGCCATATTAAAATTAACCCTAGCTTTAAATTCTGCCCTAGCGAAAGAAGTTTTACCTTTAAAAACCGCTTCTCTAAAATTATTTTCTGTGATTTCTTGATTTGTATATTCAGCTAAGAATTTTGTTTGTATAAATC
>NZ_JANQDC010000016.1:0-32853 GCF_024723695.1 Campylobacter sp. S4:11
TGTTTAAGGTTTTTTACCTTAAACACCAGCTAAAGCTAAAAGATCGCTTACTTTTTCACATTTTTTAAGATCATCACCGCTAATTTGCTTGCCAAGTGAGTTTTTAAATAATACCATGATAGATACAAAAGCTAAGCTATCCCATTCATCAATATCATCTAAAATCATATCTTCTTTTAGTGTTTCATCCATATGCATAGCTTCGCTAATAGCTTCTAATAATTCTTCTTTAGTCATTTTTTTCTCCTTTGTAAATTGAAATTGTATCAGTTTTAAAGTTTTTATCAAAATTTATATAAGCACTCCCCCAAGCATATCCAGCACCAAAAGCACTTAAAATGGCACTAAAATCATTTTTTTGTATTTCACAAAGTAAAGCAGGTAAAGAGCAAGCACTCAAATTAGCATATTTTGACATCAAAAAATTTGGTGCTTTAGAGCTATCAATACCCAAATCATTTATAATAGAATCAACTAAAAATTGATTGGATTGATGCAATAAAAAATAATCTACCTCATCTTTACTTTTTTCACAAAAATCAAGCATTTCTTTTATGCTTTGGCTCTCAAGATTAAGTGCTTGGTTAAAAATTTCAGCCCCATCCATGTAAAGATTATCTAAGCTCCTATGCTTATTGGTTTGAAATATTTCTTTATTGGAGCTTTTACTCTCATCAAGTTTAGCAAAAGCTCTATTGGGTATGATGAGTTTGTCAAAACCTTCTCCATTAGAATAAAGCTTAAAAAACGATTTTTCATTTGCAGAGCTTATGAGTGTTGCGCTTACTCCATCGCCAAAGATTGGAGCTAAATTTGCATTCAAAGGATTTATGGTTTTGCTTAAAGTATCACCACAAATTAATAAAATATTTTTTGCATTTTGATTTTCTAAAAAAGAAAAAGCTATAAATAAGCCATATAAATATCCCGAACACGCTTGATTTATATCAAAAGCTATGGTTTGAGGCTTTAAATTTAATCGTTTGTGAAGATAGTTCGCACATGATGGCATAAAAAAATCAGGTGTTTGTGTAACAAAAATCACCATATCAAGCTCATTTTTATCAAAATCAAGCATTTTAAATAAATTTATACTTGCTTCATAGGCTAAATCTGTTGTGCTAATACTTTCATCAGCGATAAATCTTTCTTGTATGCCTGAAATTTTTTTCATTCTTTTTAGCATTTTGACATCATTTTGAAAAACATCTTCTAAACAATCATCTATATTTATGCATTTATTAGGCACACAAACGCTTATGCCTGCTATTTTGGCTTTATTAAAACTAGCTTTCAATTATAAGTCCTTCGTAATTTATCATTTCTTTTTGGATTAGAGCAAAATTTTCTTTTATATTTGCATTTAAACTATATAAAAATTCTAAAAATGGCATATTTCTTTCGCCCTTTTGAAAGTATAAAATACATTCTTTTGTATTAAAATGCAGGTGTAATAATTCTATAACCTTATAAAGCATAATTTTTTCAAGCTTTCTTCCTAAGGCTCTACAACTTATGCAAAGATCTTTTATGATTAAATTTGTTTCATCTTTATAAGCTACAAAAATTGCTATAATACCACTATCGCTTAATTTATCACTCATGCTTATAGTCAAAATAGCATGTTTTTGCATAAATTCTTCACATTCTTTTAAGCTTAATCTTGAGTAATTTGATATAAATTGATTAGTTTTATTAAGTAGTTGTGAAATTCTTTCAAGTTCATCTGCGTGGTTGATATGAAATTTCAAACAAATTTGTAATTTTTCAAAATACTCTTTAGGGCTAAGCTTGCTAAGTTCTTGTCTTTGTAAATTTGCTTTAATATCAGCACTTCTTAACTCATCTTCTTTGCTAAAGCTTGTTTTTAAAAGTCTAGGATAGAGTTTTAAACTATAAGCGCTATTTTCATCAGCTAGCAAGGTATTAATATGAAGGTGTGATACATTTTCAATTTCGGCTATATTATCATCAATAAATAGCACACTATCAAAAGCTATATTAAAAAATTTTACAATTTCTTTAATATTTTCATCTTTACTTTTCCAATTAGCTTTGATCATACTAAAATCATCAAGTTGTAATAAAAAGTCTTTTCTTTGTGTAAAAAGTTTTTTTACATCTTCTTCTTCATTTTTTGAAGCGATGGCGAGTAAAAAACCTTGATTTTTTAAATTTAAAAGCTCACTTTGTAAGGCTTTATGATTGCTAGATAAAGCAAGATTTTCAATACCATCTTCGCCTAAAATTCCTTGGTATAAGGTATTATCAAGATCTATGATGATTGCTTTTAAAGTTGGTTGTAAAAAGCTAGGTAGGATTTTTAGTCCTAGAAATTGGGCTAATTTTACACAAGCTTTATTGCTAAGTCTGCTTGCATTTATTTCAAAATTACTATCATCTATGATGAGATTTTCATCTAAAAAGGGCTTTAGTATTTCACAAATACTATATTCTTTTAAGTTTGTATTGCCAAGTAAAAGTGTGATGATAGGAGCGTTGCTAATGCTTGATAGTTCTTGTATTTTTTCTTTGATAAAATCATCTACATTTTTTTTATAATTGTTTAAATCTATAAATATGATGTTTAAATCTGCTTTTTGAAAATTATCATAACCTAAACTATCATCATAAGAGCTTATGTTAAATTCAGCCTTTAATTTACTAAAGGCTAAAAATGCATTTAGTATGCTTGAAATCACTTCAAAAGAGTGATTTCTAAAAACATTAATAGTAATTTTTTTATAATGATTTTCCTTGCTAAGTTTTATAAGATCATTTCTTTTTAAATTTGGTGAAAAAAGATTCATTCTTTGACCAAAACTACTGCCATTACAATAGCATTTTTTGTTTTTAGTGCTTTTTCTAAAGAATAATTATTCGCCATAAAATATTCACATTCTTTGATTTTCAATCCTGCTTTATTAAGTAATTCTTTAACTTCATCAGGATGAGAAAATAAATAAATATGATCAATTGCAGGAGCGTTGATGGGTATAGTCGCAAAGATTTCTCCATTATCATTTAATAAAGCTTTTACATCTTTCATAAATTGTAAAGGTTGTTCAACATGTTCTAAAACCTCTCCCATTACTACCAAATCAGCTTTGTTGTTAAACTCACATTTGGTAAAATCTTTACATATAAATTCGCATTTAGTATTTATTTTGCCAAACTGATTTTCTACCATATCCTTGCTCATTTGACAACTTATAGGAGATATATCGATACCAAAATATTCTTTAAATTTTTGACTTCTTAGGGCTTTAACAAAAAATTCACCATGTCCTGGCCCTATTTCAAGATAGGTATTTTCTTGATTTTGTTTTTCATCTATATACTTAGCAAAATATCTTCTAACTTCAATATGAGCATTCCATATAAAAGAAGATATAGCAAGACCCACCATGTATTGCTTCATATAGTTTTCATTAAAATACACCATATTTTCTACTTCTGCTAAGGTGCTATATCTATATTTTCCAAATTCTATAAAATATCTAGTTTCTTCTAAAGTATCATTTAATACAACTATATAGCTTTGAGCTTGTTCTTCTAAAGTAATATTTAGTGTATCTTTGTAATAAACAATAAGCTTTTCTAAATCTTCATATTCTTCTTTAGAGAGTTGTAATCCATCTAAACATTTTTTGTGTAGTGGATTTTTTTCTTCTATTAGCTTAAATAATTCTTTTGTATTTTCTAGCATAATTTCTCCTTAATAGCTTGCAAAAGTTCATTTTGTGATTTTAGCTGACTTAATTCATCTTTGTTAAATTTGATTTCAAATTCTTCTTCTAAGCTCATGATTATATCAATATGATTTAAAGAAGTCCAATTTTTGCAATTTTGCATGCTTAAATTTGAATTTTCATCAACTTTTACTTCTAGTATATTTTCTAAAATTTCATAAAATTTATTTTCCATAATTCTTATAAGCCTTTTTTGATATTATTTGTGTATAATCGTCAAGTGTATAGTTTTTTTAATCTTTTAAAGAAAGAAATTTTATGAAAAAAGATAGTTTTTTAAATTCAATTGAAGAAATTTTAAGTATTCCAAAGAATAGTTTATTAGAGGATGATATTCTTGAGCACTTTCAAGATTGGGATAGCATTGCTTTTTTTGAATTGAGTGTTTTAATTGATAAAGAATTTAATCTTAAGGTTAAACCTGAAGATATTAAAAAATTTATTAGTGTCAGAGATATTTTAAAATCTGTAGGCTTTTAATGGTAATTACTAATGCAAAAATATCTTATATATGCGGTATATTACCTTCACATAAAATAAACAATTATGATAATGAATTATTTAGTGATAGAGTAAAAAGTAGAATTATCAAGTCTTCTGGGGTTGAAAATAGATATATTTTAAACCGAGAAAATGGTGAATCAATATTGGATTTATTTATAAAAGCGGGGCAACATGTAATAGATGAATTATCTTGGGATAGAAACTCGATTAAAGGTATTATAGTTATCTCACAAACTCATGAATATAGATTTCCAGTTACAGCAGCACTTTTGCAAGATAAACTAGGTATTCATAATAATTGTTTTGCTTATGATATTGTAATGGGGTGTTCTGGGTATACTTATGGTTTATTTAGTGCAATGAGTCATATTAATTCAACAAGTGATAGAGTTTTATTATTTGTAGGTGATGCAATAAATGATTTTGTTTATCCTAAAAATAAGTCAGTTGCATTTTTATTTAGTGATGGTGCTAGTTGTACAGCATTAGAATACTCAGAGGATGAAAATTATAAAAATACATTTGCATTTGAAACATTTGGCGACAAAAGTCAGTTAATTATAGCGCAAGATGGAGGTAATAAAAATCCTATAAGTCATGCTTCATTTGAAGAATTTGTTGATGATGATGGAAATATTAATATTGCGGCTTGTATGCAAATGAAAGGAATAGAGCTTTTTGATTTTATGTGTAATACTGTTCCTAATAGTATTTTAAATTTTATGAAAAATAATGATTTTGAAGTTATAAACACTGAAAAGTTTTTTTTACATCAAGCAAATGTTTTTGCATTAAAAGAAATTGCTCGAAAGCTAAATATTGTAGACAAAATGGAAGAGTTGATGCCTATAAATATTCATAAATATGGAAATACTAGTTGCGCTTCAATTCCTATTTTGATATCAGAACAAGGAGAAATAAAATCTGAAAATGTTTTATTATCAGGCTTTGGAGTTGGAATTTCAATATGCTCTTTATATATTGCAAAATTAGAATGTTCCACTAAATTGCTGTTTTATTAATAAAATATCATAAATATATATATTGATGATTTTTAAAAGATTTCAATGTTGAAGTAAAAATTTGTTTTACATCAGATATAAAAATACTATCCCCTCCAAAAGAAATGTTTTTATAATTTTGTGTTGAAATTAGAAAGTTTTTTATTTTAGTTGCATTTGGATATAAACTATCTTTCCTAACATAAAAATTTATAGATTTTTTATGTGTTTGTTTATTCTCATCTATTATTAATCCTTTAAATGTTTTATTATATCTATAATAAATTCCGAAATATTCTTCAGGGTAGTGAAAATAAGTGAAAGATAAAGTATCTCCAAAGTTTATTAATTTCCCATTTTCTTTTGTTAAAACATCATACACACAATTTTCTCCAAAACAACTTGTAGTGTCTTTTAAAAACAATTCTTCTTTGGCTCCTTTAACGGCAAATGAAAATATAGGATCATTGGTGCGTTTTACCCCCCCCCATCTGCGAAAATATTCATTTAAAGCACCCATTTTTGTAGGAGAATTTAATTTATCATAAACTTCATTTTTACAAAAACTATAAGTAAATGTAGGCATGATTAAAGTACCTTCTTTACCTATAACTTCAAAAAAACAATCTAATATAGTTTGTAAAAATTCATTTCTAGGAAGCAAGGGTGTACCAAAATTAAAAAGTTCAGTATGCACACACAAAATATCGCCTTTTTTGATGCCAAGTTTCTTAAAAGCTTCTATTAGGTCAACATTAGAGTATTTTTTATCATTGTATTCTAAGAAATATTTCATTTTATTAATCCATGAAATTTTAATTTTTCTATTAAATCTTTTAATTCATAAGCTTGCATGTTTAGTTTTGAGGCTATATCTAAAACATCGTTTTTACCATCACAATATGCTAAAAAATTACATGATATTGGTATATCATTGGTTGAAGAAGTATTGATAGTATGGTATAAGTCTCTTTTACCTAAATTGGGTTCGCAAAATATCGTATTTTGATAAATTTCATTAACCTCTAAATTCATAATGATTTCTTGCATAGCTTTTAAGCCACCTTGCAATCCCTCTTCACTGATGAAATTTAAGTCATCCTTGCTAGTATGATATTCTTTATACTCTAGATACTTACTTCTACAAATTCCGACTACGGGTAAATTTACTAAAGGAGCACAGTATTGTCTCTCATCGCTTCCTCTATCTAAAAAGCTAAATTCTTTAAAATTATTTTTTTCTTTTAAGGTATGCAAAGCTACTTTATCTGCTAGAGTATTTTCACTTGGAGTGTGAATGAGTGAGTAAGCATTATCATCACCTATGCAAGAGAGTACAAAACCTGCTTTAGTGTGTTTTTGTAAGTACTTTAAATGTTTACTAAGATAAACTATACTTCCTATAGTTTCAGGAACAAAAACAAAACGATAGTTATATTTTCTCTCTTTTAGTTCTAAAAGCCATTTAGCTAAAAATGCAGCTACTACAGGGCCGCTTAGCTCGTTATTTGCCATAGATGGATGACAAAGGTAAGTGGAAATCAAAATTTCATCTTTTGTTTCTTGCGTGCTAGGTATGAGTAAATCAGCATAGTTTAAAACCCCATTTTCATGGTGTTTTGCATCGATGAAAACTTTATATTTTCCTTCTTTTAGTTTAACTCTATCTTCATGTTTTATACAAAAACCCCAACGCCTTTTATAATAGCTTGTCACATAAGGTATGGCACTAGGCATTTCTTCTATAGAGTAAAGGTGTTCTTGTAAGCTTGCTAGATCAAGCTCTGTGTCTATGCCTGTGCTATAGTTTAATACATGAAGATTATTTTGCTTAAAATCACAAATTTTTTCTCCATTTGGAGTGATGATATAAGCATCGTTTATCTCCCATTCAGCAGGTACTTCCCAGTCAAACACTTTGCTCCCGCTTGCTATAGAGTGAATTTTTAATATACCCCCCCCCATAGCTTCATCAAGTATTTTTAAGCTTTGTCTAAAGCCTTTCCCGGTAATACTTCTGCATATAGGAAAAAGCTCACAAACTAGCTCATACATACTTTTACTCACAACAAGCCTTTTTAGTTTCTTCTAAAATCTTAAATAAATTATCTTTAATAAATTGTGCTTCTTTTAAATTCATTTCTTGATGAGCAGGTATGCTAAGTTCAGCTTTATAAAAATTATCCGCATTTTCTAAGAATAAATTTCCATATAAGTTTTTATAATAACTAAACTCATAAGTAGGCTTATAATGCACTTGTACACCTATGCCCAAATTTAATAATTTTTCAAAAATAATCTCTTTTTGGCAATAAAACTCAGGAAAAAGCAAAATAGGATATAAATGTCTTGAGCTTTTTTTGTAATCTTTGATTTTTATAGTGCTAAAATAAGGATTTTTTTCAAATTCTTTATCGTAAAAACTTGTGATGATTTCTCTTTTTTCTAGCATATTATCAAGTTTTTTTAGTTGATTTATACCTAAAGCACAAGCTACATCACTTAAACGATAATTATAGCCTAGTTCAATCATATCACTATCCCAAAGTCTTTTTTTGACTATGCCATGACTTCTTAAAAGCTTGATTTTTGAGATTAATTCCTCATCATTGCTAACAACCGCACCACCCTCAAAGGTTGTGATAGGTTTAACCGGATGAAAAGAAAATATACTCAAATCCCCCATAGAACCTACTTTTTGATTTTTATAAATAGCACCTAGAGCATGACTTGCATCATCAATTAGTGGGATGTTGTATCGTTTGGCTAAGGCTAAAATTTCATCCATTTCTACACTATTTCCCGCAAAATCAACCACACAAATTGCTCCAATATTAGAGCTATCTTGGCTTAATCTTAAAGCAAGTTTTTTCTCATCAATATTTCCATCGCTTTTTACATCTATAAACTCAACCCTAGCACCTGCCATTAAAGCAGCATTTGCAGTTGCAGCAAAGGTAATAGGGGTTGTTAAAACAATTTTTTCTTTTACATTTAAAGACAAATACGCAAGGTGTAAAGCAGAAGTAGCTGAATTTAGCACGCAAGCATATTTTACACCCACATATTCACAAAGGGCTTGTTCAAATTCTTCAACCTTTTTTCCGCCGGTTAAAAAATCATCTTTTAAAGCCTCATAAACTACTTGTATGTCTTGTTCGTCAATATTTTGATGAGAATAAGTTATCATTTTTCAAGCTCTGTATGATTTATTATATTTAAAAGCTCTTCTTGGCTAATCCATTCTTTGTTATTATCTGAGCTATAAGAAAAGCCATTAGAAACTTTTTTACCTTTTTGTCCTTTTGCATTTATACTAAAATCAACATTAATATTATTAAATTGGATACTTGGGCTGATGGCATAATAATTTTCAAATTCATAAGTTAAATGACTATCATCACTTGAAATCATAATTTCATGTAGTTTTTCACCTGCTCTTATACCTATGATTTTATGGGCTAAATTAGGAGCCATAGTTTTAGCCAAATCAACGATTTTCATAGAAGGAATTTTTGGCACGAAAATTTCCCCTCCATGCATATATGCAAAATTATTCAGCACGAAATTAACCCCATCTTCTAAGGATATCCAAAATCTTGTCATTCTCTCATCTGTGATAGGAAGCTCTTTAGCGCCTTCATTGATTAGTTTTTTAAAAAATGGTATAACAGAACCTCTTGAGCCTACTACATTGCCATATCTTGTAACGCTAAATTTAGTATGAGAATTTCCTGCGATGTTATTTGCTGCTATAAAAAGCTTATCGCTTGCAAGCTTTGTAGCTCCGTATAAATTAATAGGATTGCATGCTTTATCGGTTGAAAGAGCGATACATTTTTCTACATTATTTTCCAAACACGCATCGATTACATTTTGTGCTCCATGGATATTAGTTTTTATGCATTCCATTGGATTATATTCTGCAATTGGTACATGTTTCATAGCAGCTGCATGGATAACAAAGTCAACATCTTTCATTGCTATATTTAATCTTTCTTTATCTCTTACATCACCTATGAAATAACGCATGCAAGTATCATTAAATTCTCTCGCCATTTCAAATTGTTTGAGTTCATCTCTTGAATAAATGATGATTTTTTTGGGTTTGTATTTTTGAAGTAAAGTTTTAGTATAAGTTTTTCCAAAACTTCCTGTACCACCAGTGATTAAAATACTTTTTCCATTAAACATATTTATTTTCCTATTACTTGACTAAGTTTTTATATCGGCTGAAAATAAAATTATTTTAAAATTCTTGGTAAAGTTATGCCTGTTTGGGCTTGGTATTTGCCTTTTTTATCAGCATATGTTACATCACAAGGCTCATCTCCTTGTAAAAATAAAACTTGAGCTATACCCTCATTAGCATAAATTTTAGCAGGTAGTGGGGTTGTGTTTGAAATTTCTATAGTGATATGTCCTTCAAAACCTGGCTCAAAAGGGGTTACATTTACTATAATACCACATCTTGCATAAGTGCTTTTGCCAAGACAAATAGCCAAAACATCATTTGGCATTTTAAAATACTCAACCGTTCTTGCAAGTGCGAAAGAATTTGCAGGTACTATACATACATCGCCTACAAAATCTACTACATTTTCCTCTACAAAATTTTTAGGATCTACAACAGTGGAATTTACATTAGTAAAAATCTTAAATTCTCTTCCAACTCTTATATCATATCCATAGCTTGAAAGCCCATAACTAACTATACCTTTACCTATATTTGCTTCGCAAAATGGCTCTATCATATTGTGTTTCAATGCCATTTTTTTGATCCAATTATCTGCTTTTAAGCCCATTTTTGTCCTTTATAATTAAAGTGAATTTTTAAATTATATCTTAAAATAAAAGTAAAAAATAAATAATTGAAGTTATTTTTAGTATTTTTATATATAATTATAAATTAAGTCTTATAAATTAAGGAGAATATATGACAAAAGAAGAAATCAAAGAACTAATGCAACTTTTTGCAGAAGCAAATATAAGCAAGATTAAAATAAAAGAACAAGATGGATTTGAAATAGAACTTGAAAGAGATATGTGTTGTGAATTGCCAGCTCCAGCTCCTGTTACTCCAGCCCCACAGCCAATTAATGTAAATGTAGTTAATGAAACCAAAGCAAGCTCAAACTCTTCTAATAAGCCAACTATCAACAGCCCTATGGTAGGTACTTTTTATCAAGCTCCAAGCCCAGGTGCAGCGCCTTTTGCTAAAGCAGGACAAACTATTAAAAAAGGAAGCACTATAGCAATTATTGAAGCGATGAAAATCATGAATGAAATCGAAGCTGAATATGATTGTAGGATAGTAGAAGTATTAGTTGCAGATGGTCAGCCTGTAGAATTTGGTATGCCTTTATTTGTGGTGGAGAAATTATAAAATGGAAATTAAAAAAGTTTTAATAGCAAATCGTGGAGAAATTGCATTAAGAGCTTTAAGAACTGTAAAAGAAATGGGAAAAAAAGCAATTTGTGTGTATTCTACCGCAGATAAAGACGCTTTGTATTTAAAATATGCTGATGCGAGTATTTGCATAGGAAATGCTAGAAGTTCAGAAAGTTATTTAAATATCCCAGCTATTATTAGTGCGGCTGAAATTAGCGAAGCGGATGCGATTTTTCCAGGATATGGATTTTTAAGTGAAAATCAAAATTTTGTTGAAATTTGTGCAAAACATAATATCAAATTTATAGGTCCTTCAGTAGCTGCTATGGCGCTAATGAGTGATAAAAGTAAAGCAAAACAAGTAATGCAAAGAGCCGGCGTGCCTGTAATCCCAGGAAGTGATGGAGCTTTAGGTGGGGTTGAGGCGGCTAAAAAGCTTGCTAAAGAAATAGGTTATCCTGTGATTTTAAAAGCAGCAGCAGGTGGTGGTGGCCGTGGTATGCGTGTAGTTGAAGATGAAAAAGATTTAGAAAAAGCCTATTGGTCGGCAGAAAGTGAAGCTATGAGTGCTTTTGGCGATGGCACTATGTATATGGAAAAATATATCCAAAACCCACGTCATATAGAAGTGCAAATCATAGGAGATAGCTTTGGTAATGTGATACATTTGGGTGAGAGAGATTGCTCTATGCAAAGACGCCATCAAAAGCTTATAGAAGAATCTCCTGCAATTTTACTAGATGAAAAAACAAGAGCAAGACTTCATGAAACAGCAGTTAAAGCTGCGAAAGCTATTGATTATGAAGGTGCGGGAACTTTTGAGTTTTTAGTAGATAAAAATTTAGATTTTTATTTTATTGAAATGAATACGCGTTTGCAGGTTGAGCATTGTGTGAGTGAAATGGTAAGTGGGGTAGATATTATCGAGCTTATGATTAAAGTAGCAGAAGGGTATCCTTTACCAAAACAAGAAGAAATTAAACTTAAGGGTCATTCTATAGAATGTAGAATTACTGCAGAAGATTCTAAAACTTTCTTACCTTGCCCAGGTAAAATCACAAAATACGTAGCTCCAGCAGGACGTAATGTTAGAATGGAAAGCCATTGTTATCAAGATTATAGTGTGCCTCCTTATTATGATTCTATGATTGGAAAATTAGTTGTTTGGGGAGAAGATAGAAACACAGCTATAGCTAAAATGAAAATAGCCTTGCAAGAGCTTATTGTAGGTGGAATAAAAACAACCAAAGATTTTCATTTAGCGATGATGGATAATGCAGATTTTATCAATAATAATTATGATACAAATTATCTTTCAAGACATTAATTTAAGATAGGTTTAACCTATCTTAATTCCTCTATATGAGCGTTTGCTCTTATTTTATCAAGATGATTTTTTAAGGCTTGTTCTCTTTGGGTTAGAGTGTAAACATTACTAACTTGATCTTTGATTAAATCAAATTCGATAGGGTTTTTGCCATATTTTTCTTTTACAAAATACACTATATAAGCATTTTCACCATTTAATACTGGAGTAAATTCTCCTATTTTTGTATTATTTAACAAAGCAAGTAATCTTGGATCTAAACTAGCCGCATTTAAACTAATGGCCTTTGATTTAATCTGAGAATTTTTATACATAGGGTTTTGTGCAAGCTGTTGTAAAAGTTCAGGATTGGTAGAATTGTAAACAACTAAGTCTATGTTTGAAAAAGTGCTAAATTTATCAAGATTGCTTTCATAAAAATGTTTTAGTGTTTCATCGTCAATATTGATTTTTGCATTTTGCATTATGCTTCTATAAAGTTTTTCTCTTTCAAGATCTTTTCTAACTTTGTTTTTAAAAACTTCAAAACTTAAACCATCTTTTTCTATCTTTGCTTGCAAACCATTGATGTCAGTTTTATTGCCTTTTGCTATTTGGGCTAATTTTTCATTAAGTTCAAAAGTGCTTACATAAATTCCTAGCTTTTTAGCTTCACTTTGTTGAACTTTATCATCTACTAAAAATGCTATAGCCTTTTGCTTATCATTGGTTTTTAATTCTTTCATGGTTTGTTCTATATCATAAAGAGTAATAGGTTGATTTTCTACTACCATTGCCACACCGCCAATGGTTTGAGCATATAAAATATTTGCAGCAAAACAACAAGATATTAAAAATTTTCTCATATGAAACCTTTATTTAAGTGTAAATATAGCATTATAACAATAAAAATTTAAAAAAGGTAAAAATATGCAAGAAATTACAACACGTTTTGCTCCTTCTCCAACAGGATATTTGCACATAGGAGGGCTTAGAACGGCTTTATATAATTATCTTTATGCAAGAAAAAATAAGGGTAAATTTTTATTGCGTATTGAGGATACGGATTTAAAAAGAAATTCACAAGAAGCTACACAAGCTATTATAGAAGCATTTAAATGGTGCGGACTTGATTATGATGGGACGATTGAGTATCAATCCCAAAGATTTGATATTTATAAAAAATACATTCAAAAATTATTAGATGAGGGTAAGGCTTATTATTGTTATATGAGTAAAGAAGAGCTTGATGAGTTAAGAGCTAAGCAAGAAGCAGCTAAAGAGCGCCCAAAATATGATGGTAGATATAGAGATTTTAAAGGAACTCCGCCAAGTGGTATTGAGCCTGTAGTGCGTATAAAAGCACCACAAAGTGGAGAGATTAAATTTATAGATGGTATTAAAGGCGAGGTTAGTTTTAAGGCTGAAGATATTTTAGATGATTTTGTAATCGCAAGAAGTGATGGTAGCCCAATTTATAATTTAACCGTTGTAATTGATGATGCACTAATGGGTGTGAGTGATGTTATAAGAGGAGATGATCATTTATCAAATACTCCAAAACAAATCGTTCTTTATGAGGCACTAGGCTTTAAAATTCCTAAATTTTACCATGTGGCTATGATACATGGTGAAGATGGTAAAAAACTTTCTAAGCGTCATGGAGCAACTGATGTGATGGAATATAAAAATATGGGAATTTTACCTCAAGCCTTGCTTAATTTCTTAGTACGTCTTGGTTGGAGTCATGGTGATGATGAGATTTTTTCTTTAGAAAGTATGCAAGAACTTTTTGATCCAAATCATATCAATAAAAGTGCTTCTTGTTATAATTTTAAAAAGCTAGAATGGCTTAATGCTCATTATATTAAAACTTTACCTTTTGAAGAAATCAATAGACAATTAAAAGATTTAGGATTTGATTTAAGTCAGTATGAAAAAGCAGGATTTTTACTGGATATGTTAAGAGAGAGAGCTAAAACCCTGCATGATATTATTAGCGGGGCTAAAGTGTTACTAAATGACCCAAAAGAATATGATCAAAAGGCTGTAGACAAATTTCTTAATGTAACAAATTTAACTTATTTGGAAAAATACGCTATGGTTTTAAATGAGCAAAAAAATGCTTGTGAATTTGAAGAATTAACTAATCAATTCTTAGAAGAAAATAATCTTAAGTTAAAAGATCTAGCTCAAGCCATACGCATTGCACTCACTGGAAGCTCGGTAAGTCCTAGTATTTTTGAAGTATTAGAATTTTTAGGAGTGCAAAAAGCTAAGCTTAGAATAGAAAATTTACTAACTTACATGAAGGGGAAATAATGAATTTAAAAGAAGAGGCTTTAGAATACCACTTAGGTGGTAAAGTAGATATTGTTGCTAGAAAGCCTATGGATAGTGCGCATGATTTATCCTTGGCTTATTCTCCAGGGGTTGCTGAACCTTGTGTTGAGATAGCAAAAGATGAAACTTTAGCTTATAAATACACTAACAAAGCTAATTTAGTTGCTATAGTAAGTGATGGTAGTGCGGTTTTGGGGCTTGGCAATATAGGAGCAAGTGCAAGTAAGCCTGTGATGGAAGGAAAGGCTTGTTTGTTTAAAAAATTTGCTAATGTTAATGCTTATGATTTAGAAATCAACGCTCATAGTGTAGATGAGATTGTTACTTTTTGTAAAGCTATAGCGCCTACTTTTGGAGGGATCAATTTAGAGGATATTTCAGCACCAAAATGCTTTGAAATAGAAGCTGCTTTGCAAGATCTTGGAATTCCTGTAATGCATGATGATCAACACGGAACTGCAATCATTTCTACAGCAGGATTAATGAATGCTATGGAAATTAGCGGTAAAAAATTTGAAGATATTAAAGTAGTGGTAAGTGGTGCGGGTGCAGCGGGTATTGCAAGTGCTAGAATGTATAGAAATTTAGGGGTTAAAAATATCGTTTTAGTAGATAGCAAAGGTGTGATTAATACCCAAAGAGATGATTTAAATAAATACAAACTAGAATTTGTAAGCGATACTAAAGATAGTACTTTAAGAGAGGCCTTAAAAGGCGCTGATGTATTTTTGGGTTTGAGTGCACCTAAGATTTTAGATGATGAGATGATTTTAAGTATGGCTAAAGATCCTGTGATTTTTGCGCTAGCTAATCCTGTACCTGAAGTAATGCCTGAAGATGTTAAAAGAGTTAGAAATGATGCTATAGTTGGAACAGGTAGAAGTGATTATCCAAATCAAATTAATAATGTTTTAGGTTTTCCTTTTATCTTTAGAGGAGCTTTAGATGTAAAAGCGACTAAAATCACCGAAAATATGAAAGTTGCCGCTGCGAAAGCTTTGGCTGATTTGGCTAAACTTGAAGCAACTGATGAGGTAAAACAAGCTTATGGTGTAGAAGAGCTTAGCTTTGGCAGAGATTATGTGATACCAAAACCATTTGATAGCAGGGTAAAAGCTGTAGTTAGTGCTGCTGTGGCAAAAGCTGCGGTTGAAGATGGAGTGGCTTTGGTAAAAGAATTTGATTATCAAAAATATTTAGCAAGTTTACAATAATTTTTATATATTAAGTTTTATTTAAAATAATTTTTTGAATAAAACTTAATTTTTATTTTCAATCTTTTAGTTTGACTTTTCGATTTATAATTTTCAATCCAATAAAATTAAGTAATAAAATAATTTCTTACACTAAATGTTAAAATTTGATATAAATTTTAGTATTGATTATATTTTTAATTAAATTAATTTATATTTAAGATATTTTTTTATAGGATACTAGTACTTAATCATAGAAAGGCTAAGATGATTTTTGGAAAGATAGATTATCTTAATTTACTCCCTTTACATATCTATCTTAAAAAAACAGCTTTTCCTAGCTATGTTAAGCAAACTACAGAATACAAAAAAGGGGTTCCTAGTAAGCTAAATCGCCATTTGTATTTTAGACGCATTGATGCAGCGATTATTTCAAGTATTGAAAGTCGTAGAAAAAAATACAAAACCTTAAATGTGGGAATTTGCGCAAGCAAAAAGGTAAAAAGCGTTTTAGTGAAAAAACATTCTCAAAGCAAAGAAGATGCAAGTTCTGCAACTTCTAATGCTCTTGCAAAAGTTTTAAAGCAAAAAGGGGAGGTTATCATCGGTGATAAGGCTTTAAAACTTTATTTGCAAAATCCAAAAGATTATATTGATTTGTGTGAATTATGGTATGAAAAGACAAAATTACCTTTTGTTTTTGCACGTTTTTCTTGCGTTAAAAATTTTTCTATTTATAAAAAAATGATGAAAAATTTCACAAAAAGTAAAATTTTCATTCCACAATATATTTTGTTAGATTATTCTAAATCAAGAAATCTTTCTCAAAAGGAAATTAGTGCATACTTAAAGCTAATTTACTACAAAATAGGAACAAAGGAGCAAATGGCGCTAAAAAAATTTTTAGCTAAAACAAGCAGCAAGATACTATAAAAAGGACAATTTATGAGTATGGCTAAACAATATATCAACGAAACTTTAGAAAAAATTCAAACAATTTCCCCAAGACAACCTATCTTTTTTCAAGCAGTAACTGAGGTATTAAATTCTTTAGAACCTTTACTTGAATCTAATAAAACCTACCAAGATCATGCAATATTAGAGCGTATTGTAATGCCTGAAAAAACAACTATATTTAGAGTTGTATATATTAATGATGCAGGTAAAGCTCAAACACATTTTGGCTATAGAGTACAGTTTAACTCTAGTTTAGGACCTTATAAAGGTGGACTTAGATTTCATCCTAGTGTGAATTTAGATGTTTTGAAATTTTTAGGTTTTGAACAAATTTTCAAAAACTCTTTAACGGGTTTAATGATAGGCGGTGCTAAAGGTGGAGCAAATTTTGATCCTAAAGGTAAAAGTGAAGCAGAAATTATGCGTTTTTGTCAAGCTTTTATGGCTGAACTTTCAAAAATCATAGGTGCAAGTACTGATGTGCCAGCGGGTGATATAGGGGTTGGTGCTAGGGAAATTGGATATATGTTCGGAGCTTATAAGAAAATTAGCTCTAATTTTGATGGAACCTTAACGGGAAAGAGAATTCCATGGGGTGGAAGTTTAGCAAGAACAGAAGCAACAGGATATGGTTGTGTGTATTTTACTCAAGAAATGCTAGCAAAATATAACAATGCATTAGAAGGAAAAGAGTGTGCAGTCTCAGGTAGTGGAAATGTGGCAATTTATACCATAGAAAAATTACACCAACTTGGAGCAAAAGCAATCACAATAAGCGATAGTGATGGATTTGTTTATGATAAAGATGGAATAGATTTGGATTTATTAAAAGAAATTAAAGAAGTAAAAAGAGCTAGGGTGAGTGATTATGCAGTGCTTAAAAAAGGTGCTGTTTTTACTCCAAAAAGTGCATATAAACAAGGTTGTAATGGAGTATGGAGTATACCTTGTGATATAGCTTTTCCAAGTGCTACGCAAAATGAGTTAAATTTAGAGGATATTAAAATCTTATATCACAATGGTTGTCGCATGGTAGCAGAGGGGGCTAATATGCCAAGCACACTTGAAGCGATTGATTTTATGTTAAATCAAAAAGACTTTTTATTTGCTCCAGCTAAAGCTGCAAATGCAGGTGGAGTAGCGACTTCTCAACTTGAAATGCAACAAAATGCAAGTATGTGCCAATGGAGTTTTGAGGAAGTTGATGCAAAATTGCATAAGATTATGAAAAATATTTTTGAAAATTCATATGAGTGTGCAAAAGCTTATAATCATGAAGGAAATTTAGTAGTAGGCTCAAATATAGCAGGCTTTAAAAAAGTAGCTGATGCGATGATTGATCATGGTTATATTTAAAAAAGATGGCTTAAATGCCATCTTTAACGCATATAAAAAAAGCTTGTTATTTGATTAGCAATTTTTTCCTCTAAAGACTCTTTGGCTCTGTCTATATTGCTAAGATAAGCAGTTCTTGCTAAAAGCGAGGTGCTTTGAGTAGAGTTTTTGGAGCTAATTTGTAAATTAACTTGTAAAAGATAGTAATTTTCTACTTCCATTTCAAAAACATCATCTATTTTATCAAAGTCATTATAAAAAAATCTCGCATTAGAAGCAATTAGTCTTTGCGCATAGGAAAATTTCTTAAAATCCACTATATTGATGTAAATTTTATAATCACTTTGTTCATTATTTAAAATTAATCCTAAATTTTGTAATTTTTGAGTGAGCTTAGCTTCTAAATTTGTGTTTAATTTTGAAGGGTTGTTGATGTGTAAAGAAAAACTTTGATTTTTATTAGCATGCAGGAAAATACCTTCATTGTTTGTTTGGATAAAAGTTTGCATAGGGCCTGTGCAAGCACTTAAAAATAGTGCAAGCACAAGTAAGAAAAGATTATTTTTGAGCATCGATTATGGTTGGTACGGCACGAAGACCAAGTTTAGAGTATTTTGCAAAAGTTTCTCTTACTGCTTTAACTTCAGCTTCACTAGGTTTTTTATAATCTTTTAAATTTTTATCATAGTATTTTTTCATGATAGCAATTTTTTGTGCATCGTCTTTAGTATTTTTACTTTCTTTATAAATTAATGCAGATTTTTCAAAAGCACTAGTATCATGGATAGGGGTTAAGATAAATTTCACTTGATGGGTTTTTAGTGTTTCTTCTATTTTATCTAAATGCATTCTACAATATGGACATTCTGGATCACTAAATACATAAAGTAAAGGTTTATTTTTATCGCCTAAAGAAATAAACATTTTTTCTTTTTTAAGTTCCACTAGAGCTTTTTTTGAAAATTCAGCTTGTTGTTTTTCCATAAGTTTTGCTTGATAAATTTGAGAATAAAACTCACCTTTTTTTACATCAATTACTTCAGTTGTGATGATATTATCTTGAGTGAAAACGATTTCTTGGAAATTTTTACCACTAATTTCAAAATTAACTATCACAGCTTCAAAGTTAGTATCAGGAATTTTTTCTCTACTAGAAACACTAATGTTTGCATTTGATAAATTTGGATTTTTTTTAAAAAAATTAATAATTTCTTCATTACTTGCAGCAAATAAAGAGCTAGCAAGAGTTAAAAGAGCTAAAGATTTTTTCATTTTTTTCCTTTATTTTAAATTTTTATACATTATAAAATGTAAATTTTAACACTTAGGCTTTTAACATTCTTTTTTCCTCAATTTTTATCACTTGAGGATAGTTTTTATCAAGGTATTCTAAATAAGCTATGGCATATTTTCTTGAAATTTGAAAATGATTTTTTACAAAAGCTACATCTAAATGATGATTTTGTAAAAGTTTTAAAAACTCTTGCATGAGATTTTCAAGAGCATTTTTTTCTATAAAAAGATTATGCGCTAATCTTTTGACTTTGTTTTCTTTAGTGAGTTTTTTTAAGATAAGATCTCCATTTTTCCTATCAAGTTCTAAATACTCATAAAGATTATAAGGTGCGGTAGGTTTTATACCTTCTTTTTTTAAAATTTCATAAAGCTCACAATGAGCCTTTTCTTGCAATTTTTCAAAATCTTGTCCTTTTAAAAACCATATGCCATCTTTAAAATCTAATTTTTCTTGCATTTGCTTGAGCACATAAGCACAAAAGCTCTCACTTGCCCAGCTAAGCCTTAAGGCGATAGAATGAGGAGAGATTAAAGCATAAGGATTTTTAGAGAAAATAAAATTAATAAATTCTTTTAAAGTTTGCATAGCATTTAAATCATACACATTTAAAGCTTGCTCATCGACAAAAACATGATCTAAACTTTTTGCTAGGTTTAGGGCTTGCTCATGAGTGAGTTTAAAGCGTTGATAACTTGAAAGTAAGCCAAAGCCAAGTTTGTGAGTTTGTTTTAAAAACTCAAATACTTTTTTAAAATCTTTTTGTTCTAAAAGTGCTAGATACTTAGCTTTTATATCTTTTTTTAAAGGCTCACTCACTGCATTTAATACCACGCCACCACTTTTAATACGCCCATTTTCAAGCAAGATAAATTTATCATCAAAACACAAAGGTAAGTTTTTATCAAACTCTAAGCTAATATAAGTTTTATCTTCAAATTCTTTGATTACATTAATTTTTGCATTAAGCTTTTTTGAGCCACTACAAAATTCTAAAATACTCCCGTGTTTAATCTCTGTATTAAAAACTACTCCATCGATACTTTTAAAGCTTTTAAAAACACCTTTTTTGCTTAATACATAGCCTTTTTTTAACTCATGATAATCACAATTTAAACTCAAGGCAACCCTATTATAAGCTTTTGCTTCTAAAACATTTTCTTCATGAATTTGTATATTTTTTACAATGATATCTTTTTGATTTTCAAGGCAAAAGATTTTTTCGTTTTTGCTGATTTTTCCTTCATTTAAGCTTCCTGTTACTACCGTTCCTATACCTTTTAGAGAAAAAACCCTGTCAATGTAGTATCTAAAAATCAAATTTTCATCATTTTCTTTAGGCTTTAAACTAAGTAGATAGTTTTTTAAATTTAATATACTTTGCTCATCATAAATGCTTGTTGGAAAAACTTTTAAGATATTGATTTTAAAGGCTTTTAATTCTTTTAAAAGCTCTACTTGTTTTTGTGCTAAATCCTTGCATAAATCAACCTTACTCAAAATAAGCACCACATCTTTTACGCCTAAAAATTCCAAAACCCTTAAATGCTCTATACTTTGAGCCTTTAAACCCTCGTTTATATCTATGACAAACATACATACTCTAAAGCCAAAAGCACCACTTATCATAGTTTTAATCAAACTTTCATGCCCAGGCACATCAATAAAAGCAATGTTTAAATTTTCACTTTTTAAATTTGAAAAGCTAAGATTAATCGTAATGCCTTTTTCTTGCTCTTCTTTTAAATCATCACCCTCAAAACCATTTAAAGCTTTAATAAGCGAAGTTTTACCATGGTCAATATGCCCAGCAGTGCCTATGATGATACTATGCATGAAATACCTCTTTAATAATGCTTATTATTTTATTTAAATCTTTTTCTAAAATACTTCTAAAATCTAGCACAAAATGCCCATTTTCAACACGGCCGATCACGCCTTTTTTTCTAAATTTTTCTTGTAAAAGCAAAGCTTTTTCATCAAAACTTAACACAAAAGTATCTAAGCTTTTATCAGGCATAGATCCACCACCTACTAAACTTTTAGAAGCTTTCAACTCACATTTAATAGGAATTTTTTCTTTGACAAAGAGTGCCTTTTTTTCTATGGTTTTTAAATCATCATTTAAAAGTTTTAGCGTAGGAATTTTTTCATATTCTTTTTCTAAGTATGCTTTGGTAGTTTCATTTAAAAAAGCTAGAGTGATTTTATCAACCCTTAGCATTCTTAGAAGTTGATTTTTTTTTAATTGTTGAATGTATTTTTTCTTTCCAAGTATAATGCCTGCTTGAGTAGAACCAAAAAGTTTATCACCGCTAAAACTTAAAATATCACAATATTTTAAAAGCTCTTTTGCACTCGGCTCATTTTTACTAAGTTGTTTATTAATCTTTTCACACCATCCAGCACCCAAATCATAATAAGATATGAGTTTTTTCTTTTTTGTTAAAGCGTGAATTTCACTTAAGCTCACCTCTTCAAAAAATCCTTTAAAAGCAAAGTTAGAGCGGTGGGTTTTCAAGATCATTTTAGTATTTTCATTGATAGCTTTTTCATAATCATATAAATGAGTTTTATTAGTCGTGCCTATTTCTTTTAGCTTAACACCAGCTGCTAGCATAACTTCAGGAATTCTAAAATTTCCCCCAATTTCAACTAACTCACTTCTTGAAGTAATAACTTCCTCATTTTTTGCTAAGGTGTTTAAGATCAAAAATACAGCCGAGGCGTTATTATTTACAACCAGACAATCTTCGCAATCAAATAATATTTTTAAATTCGCACTAAGTGCGTCATACCTTGAACCTCTTTTACCACTTTGCATGTTAAACTCTAAATTAGAATAAGAGCAGATGATTTCTTTAGTTCTTTCAAAAATACTCTCATCAATAATGCTACGACCAAGATTAGTGTGTATGATAACTCCAGTAGCATTGATTAAACTTTGGCTTTGCATATTTAAAAACTCATCAATACTTTGAGTAATTTTACTTAGCAAATCTTGCAAGCTAAAATTTAAATTTTCATTTTTACTTAGTTCTTTTTTACAATTTGAAACAACTATTTTTGCAAAATGAGATCTTAAATACAAAGGGTAGCTAGCCAAGTTTTCATCATTTATAAGCGTGTTTATGGGTGGAAAATTTCTAAATTTGTTCATCTTAAACCTTAAGAATAAATTAGTAAAATTATAACTTTTTTATAATGAAATTTATATAATTAAGATTAAAAAATTTAAAAGAGAGTGTTATGAAAGATTTTGTATTTTTAGAAAATGAAGATTTAATTCCTTTAAGTGATAATATTAGCATAGTTCAAAAAGCCTGTAACGAAGAAGTTTTTATAGGAAATTCAAAGCTTTTAAACCCTGAAGTTTATGCACCTGAGATTAATTTTTACCTTAAAAATTCACAAGATGATGTGCTTAAAAAAGCCAAAACTATTGAGTCTTTATATAAGATTAGATCTAAAGTTTATGATTTAGGGCTTGATTTAGAATACACCAAAGAAGTGGGTAAAAATGTAATTATTGTAAGCAATGAGGATCAAAATGAGCTTATAGAAAGCCTAAAAAAACAAGAATACAAGGTTTTAAAACTAAGCAATGAGCAATGTTTGGGTGTTTTAGGTTGCGTGGGCGAGCTTTGCGTGATAGCTTTAAAAGATGATGAGCAAGTAGAGATTGATTGTGATTTTTTCTTATATGATGTAAAAAAAGAAAGTTTTGATCAACAAAGTGGTTGTTATGATTTAACTACTTTAAGTCAAGAAGAACTTATAAAACTTTTAAATTCTAATTCTCCAAAATATAAATTTAGAAATTATATTAGTTATGATGATAGCATTTGTCAATACCATGAAAGAAGAAGTATTCATTGTGGAAAATGTGCTGAAATTTGTCCTAGTGTGGCTATTTTAAAAGATGATGAGCAAAGAAAATTAGAATTTTCTCATGTGGATTGTTTAAGCTGTGGTGATTGTGTGGGGGTTTGTCCTAGTGGGGCGCTTGATTATGCACCTATGCCACGCAATAGTTTTTATGAAATTTTAAAATTTTATGAAGATAAAATCATTTTAATTATCCCTGAGAAAATGTCTATAGAAAATTTAAATATCACTTTAAAAGAAGATGTAATGCCTTTTATGATTAAAGGCGAAAACTATCTTGATCAAGCACATTTTTTAGCTATGCTTCAAACAAGTGGTGCGAGTGTGATTTTTTATAGTGATGGCTTATCGCAAGGTGCTTTAGAAGTGATAGCTTTGATGAATGAAATTTTTCAAAGAAAATTTAAACAAAATGCAATTTTTCTAGCTAAAGATGAAAAAGAACTTTTAGAGGCTATAAAACAAGCGCATTTTATAGAAAATCTTAAATTTATATCTTATAATCCTGCGCTTTTAAAAAGAGAAGATTTTGCTATAAGATTAAGAGAGCTTATAAAAGAAGAAAATTTAGGCAATATCCCAAGCAAAGAATGGATACGCTATGGAAAAATCACTATCAATACAGATACCTGTACCTTATGTCTTTCTTGTGTGGGAGCTTGTAATGTAGGAGCTTTAGTGGCTGATGCTAAGGATAATTCTTTGAAATTTAATGCAAGCTTATGTACTACCTGTGGATATTGTGAGGCAAGTTGTGCTGAAAAAGATACTTTAATGCTTCAAAGAAGTGGGATAGATCTAGAAAAAGAGTATTTTTCTTTTATGGTTTTAGCTCAAGATGAACTTTTTGCCTGTGTAGAGTGCGGGAAAGAATTTGCTACTAAAAAGGCCATTGAAAAAATTGCTAGCATTATGAAGCCAAGATTTATGGGCGATGAGGCTAAGATAAAAACACTATATTGCTGTGCTGAATGTAAAGCAAAAGTAATGATACAAAGTATGAATGTGCTTTAAGCCAAAAGGCTTAAGCACTAAGTTTTAATCCCACCACTCCAGTGATGATTAAAATAATAAAAATGATTTTATTAAGAGTAATTGCTTCTTTAAAGATTAAAAATCCCACCACGCTAACTAATGCCAAACCACAACCTGCCCAAGTTGCATAAGCTATGCTTAAATCAATTTTTTTCAAAGCATAAAATAAACCTACTAAAGAAAATGAAAAAAACACCGCAAAAACGATTAAATAAAGATTATTTTTACTTATGCTTGCATACTTCATCGAGCTTGTTGCAATCACTTCAAAAACTATACTAATTGCTAATACTAACCAATGCATTTTATATCCTTTTAAATTAATTTAAAAATGAAACTATAAAAGGATAAAAGGTGGTGCAGTAGGGGCTATAAAATAACCACAAGATAATCTTATCTTCCATTTTGTCCATAAGCTAGTGTAAAATTTTAAGATAAAAAATCCATAAGTCATTTATAACCTTATAATAATTTATCTTATTTTAGCATTGTTTTTTATATCTTAGTTAAATTTAGCGCAAAAGCTTTTTGACTTAAAAGCACTTCATCATTTTCTTTAAAATCTTTAGCTTCTAAAGGACTTAGCACTACTTGGCTGATTTGATTACCTATGGCAAGTATGGCTATAAATATGCTATCTTGTTTTTGTAGTTTTAAAATGCGTGCTTTTATGGCAAATTTTTGCGAGCCTTGTGTCTTTAAAAAAACTTCATTAGGCGAGCCTTCTTTGATGATGGCTCCATTTTCTAAAATGATGACTTTGTTAGCTAGTTTATAAACTTCACTTACATCATGGCTGATTAAAATAGTAGTGATTTTATAAGTTTTATGTATATTTAAAAGATAATCATGCAAGTGTAGTTTTATCTCATTATCTAAGGCACTAAATGGCTCATCTAAAAGTAAAAGTTTGGGTTTTTGCATAATAGCTCTTGCTAAAGCTACGCGTTGTTTTTGTCCCCCGCTTAGTTCTAAAATATGACTTTTTTTGTGTTTGCTTAAATCTAAAAGTTCTAAAAGCTCATTAGCAAATTTTAGATCTTTTTTGGCAAAAAGTAAGTTTTGCTCTACATTCATATTTTCAAATAAAGCATAATCTTGAAAAACAAAGCCAAGTTTTCTTTTTTGTGGGCTTAGAAAGTTTTTATCATCAAAAAATATCGTATCATTAAAAGTGCAAATTCCTTGTGCTTTTTCAAAACCTGCTAAAATTCTCAAAAGCGTAGTTTTGCCACTGCCACTTTTTCCAAAAATAGCACAAAAATCTCCTTCTTTAACTTCAAATTTAACCTTAAGTTTAAATTCTTTTTCTTTATTTTTAAAGATTTTTTCAAAGTCAAGTTTTAGCATAAATACTCTTTGATAAATAAAGCACTAGGATGTACATAAGCAAATACAAAATTATTTTTTTTATAATTTTGCTCTAAAAACTCATGGGTACTAATTTGAGCTTCAAAAGTACAAATTTCATTTTCTAATCTTACGATAGTGATGATTTGTCCTTGAAAAATATCAATGATTTTTGCATAAAAGGTATTTAAAAATGAGTTTTCTAAATTTTTTTTACTAAGCAAGCACTCACTGCTTTTAAAAGCAAGTAAAACTTCTTGATCAATGCTTGCTTTTTCATCAAGTTCTAAAGCAAGCATAAATAATTTATGTTTATTTATAAGAAATTCTACCCAGTTTATATTTTCATGATTTTTTATAGTGTTTATTTTAGCTTTAATCATGGGATATTATAGCCATAAGCTTTGAAAATTTCCTTAGCCTTTTTGCTTAAAATAAAATCATAAAATTTCTTAGCTTTGGCATTATCTTTACCATAAGAAGTGATGATAATACCTTGATTGATTGGTTCATAAAGCTTTGGATCAATTAAAATATAATTTTTTCCTTCTTGGAGTTTATAAGATTTTAGCGTATCTTCATATAAAGCACTTGCTGCTATAAAACCCACATCGGCTGCTTTTAATGTTTGAGTAAGTGCTTCTCCTATAGATTTTGCCTCGATGATTTTAGCTTTTGTTTGCTCATAAATTTTAGCATTTTGTAAAGTTTCTATGCTAGCTTGACCATAAGGAGCAGCTTTGGGATTAGCTATGGTGATGATTTTTACTTTTTCTTCTTTAAGTGTGTCTAATCCTTTGCTTAAATCCATTCTAACACTGAGTAAAGCTAAAGCTCCTTGAGCATAAATAACAGGTTTTGTGCTAGCAAAATTATCATCATACAGGCTTTGTGCAAATTTCATATTTGCAGCCATAAATATATCAAATGGCGCACCATTTTTAATTTGTGAGACTAAATTTCCACTAGCGCCTAAGCTTATATTGATACTAATATCAGGGTTTTCTTTTTGAAATTCTTTTTGCAAGGCTTTAAAAGCATAAGCTACATTTGCAGCTGCAGCGATATTTACATCAGCGCCATAGCTGAAAATACATAAAAAAAGTAGGGTAAAAATTTTTTTCATTTTTTATCCTTTTGGTAGTAAATTTTGAAAAAATTATAGCTTATTTTTAAAAGCAAAAATAAATTTGTATTTTTTGCATATTTTCTAAGACTTATTTTATAAGCAAATAAAAAATTTTAATTTTTTTAAAGAATATTTTAAAAGCATTTTAATGTAAAAATTTATTTTAATTTTTGTATAATCTGAAATTTCAATTTATAAGATTTAAAGGAAAAAGCTTGTTAAAATATATACTAACTTTGTGTTTATTTTTTAACACTTTGATTTTAGCAAATGACTTTGAAGATTTTGAACAAGAATATCAAAAAAAAGAAGTCAAAGATAGCTTTTATACCTATAATAAAGCTATGAGTAAATTTAATTATGATCTTTATACTTATTTTTTAAGACCGGTTGTGCTTTCTTATAAAAGTGTTACTCCAAGCTTTATAAGAACAGGTGTGAAAAATGCTTTTGATACTACAAGATCACCTTTTAGATTTATCAATCATCTTTTAAGTTTAGAATTTAGAAAAGCTGGTGAGGAATTTGGAAGATTTTGTGTAAATGTGATTTTTGGTTTTGGTTTGTTAGATAGTGCGAGCAAAACTTCTTTAAAAAGTTATGAAGCTGATTTTGGAACGACTTTGGGTAAATGGGGAGTGGGTAGTGGAGCGCATTTAGTACTTCCACTTTTAGGTCCTTATAATGTAAGAGATGCTTTAGCTTTACCTGTAAATTGGTTTATGGTGCCTGAGGGGTATATTGAGAATTTTTGGGTTGGTGTGGGTGTAAATGCTGCATTAAAACTCAATGAATTAAGTTTTGAGTATGAAAAAATAGATGATATTTACCAAAATAGTGTAGATTATTATACTTTTATACGCGATGCGTATGAACAAAGACGCCAAGAACTCATCAAATAAGGAGATAAAATGAAAAAAATCATAGTTTTGCTTTGTAGTGTAGTATTTGCTTTTGCTCTAAATTTGCAAGATATTTCTAAAACTATGCAAGAAAAGATCGATGAGAGTTTAAAAATTTTAGATCAAAATAAAAACAATAAAGCTAAAGCAGCGGAAAAAATCTTTGCTTTATTTGATGGTGTTTTTGATTATGAGCTTATGGCTAAACTTAGTCTTTCTACAAGATATGAAAAATTAAGCGAAAACGAAAAAAATGAATTTAACAAAGCTTTTGAAAAAAACCTTAAAAAAAGTTTCACAGATAAGCTTGCTTTGTATGATTCTCAAAAATTAAAAGTGATTAATTTAGAAGAAAAAAACAAAAGAGTCTTTTTGAAAACTTCTATGATGGTAGATGGCAAAGAAAATTTTGTAATCTTTAAATTTTATGATAAAAATAATGATTGGCAAATTTATGATGTAGATATTTTTGGTATAAGTATCATACAAACTTATCGCTCACAATTTAAAGATGTCTTGCAAAATGGTGATTTTAAAACCTTGCTTGAAAAGCTTTCTAGTGTTGATTTTTCTAAATAATGCTAAGTAAAATTTTAAAAATCTTTCTTAATTTCCCAAAGCTAACTTTGGGGATTACTTTAGTCTTTTGTATATTTTTTAGTTTTTTTGCTAAAAATTTAAGTGTTGATGCAAGTGCTGAAAGCTTGCTTTTAGAGCATGATGAGGGTTTGAAACTATATAGAGAAGTTTCAGCGCGTTATGGTAATGATAATTTTTTAATGCTTGCTTTTGCTCCTAAAAATAAAGATATTTTTACTAAAGAAAATTTAGAAACTATAAAAAACTTAACCCTTGATTTAGAAAAAATCAATGGTGTGCAAAAGGTATTTTCTATCGCTAATGCGCCTTTGCTTGCAAGTTCTAAAGGCAAAGAGTTAAAAGAGCTTATCCAAAATATACCTAATATTTTTAGTCAAGATGTGGATATTAATCTGGCTAAAAAAGAAATTTTAAACCAACCCTTTTATAAAAATAATATCATCTCGAAAGATGGAAAAACAACGGGAATTTTGATTTATCTAGCACCTGATCTTGTTTATAATGACTTGATTAATTCAAGAGATAATGCAAAAAGTGAAAATGAAAAAGAGCATTTTAGAGCCTTGATTAAAAAACACCAAGAAAGCTCAAGGGAATTTAGCGCAAAAAGATTAGAAAAAATCACTAAAATAGTATCTAAATATAGTCAAAATGGAGACTTTTTACACCTTGGCGGTGTAGAAATGATTGCTAATGATATGATTAATTATGTAAAAAGTGACTTAAAAATTTATGGACTTAGTTTAGTAGGACTTTTATTTATAGCACTTTGGTGGTTTTTTGGCTCTTTGCGTTTGGTGTTTTTGGCTTTGGGAATTTGTGTGATTTCACTTTTTACTTCAAGCGGGATTTTCGCGCTTTTGGGCTTTGATATTACTGTGGTATCTTCAAACTATGTAGCTTTAGTGCTTATTATCACTGTTTCTGTTGTGATACACTTAATCGTGCATTTTATAGAAAATTTACACAAACACCCAAAAGCTAGTGTTTATAAGCTTTTACTCTCAACCTTACTTGATAAAGCAAGTCCTAGCTTTTTTGCTATTTTAACCACAGTTGTTGGGTTTTTAAGTTTTGTTTTTTCAGATATTGAGCCTATTATTAAACTTGGTATTATGATGAGTCTTGGTATCAGCGTGAGTTTGATTTTAGCTTATATTTATTTTGCAAGCATTTTGGTATTAATGCCACGTTTAAATTTTAAAGAGCTTAATCAAAATTCGTTGAAATTTTTAAGTTTTTGTGCAAATGTAAGTTTAAAACATAGAAAAGTTATCTATGGCATAAGTTTATTTTGTGTGGCTTTTGCTTTGTATGGAATTTTGCAAATTAAAGTAGAAAATAGCTTTGTGAGTTATTTTAAAGATAGTTCTAGGATTAAACAAGGTTTGTTGATTATAGATAAAGAACTAGGTGGAACTATGCCTTTAGATGTGATTGTCAAATTTAAGCAAGGTCCAAAACAAAATGAAAGTTTAGATGAGTTTGAACAGGAATTTGATGATTTAGCTAAGGATGATAGGTATTTTTTTAGTAGTGAAAAAACAAGAATAGCTGCTAAGGTTCATGAGTTTTTAAGTAAGCAAAAATATGTAGGTTCTGTGCTTAGCTTGCAAAGTTTGCTAGAGCTTGGAAAAAGCATTAATGATGGTAAGGCTTTAGATGATTTTGCCTTAGCGTTTTTATATGAAAATTTAGATGAGAATTTTAAAAAGCAAGTTTTAACCCCTTTTGTAAGTGTAGAAAATAATGAGTTGCGATTTAGCGTGCGTATGCTAGATAGTGATCCAAATTTAAGACGCGATGTTTTTTTAAAACAGCTTGAAAAAGACTTAAAAGAGCTTTTGCAAAATGATAATGTAGAGGTTAAAATCAGTGGTATTATGCCTTTATATAATAATATGCTTCAAAGTCTTTTTTCATCACAATTTGACACTTTAGCCTTTGTGGTGCTTGTTATTTTTGCTTTATTTGTGGTGATTTTTAGAAGTTTTGTTTACGCTTTTGTAGCGATTTTGGCCAATCTCATACCTTTAGCTTTGGTATTTGGCTTAATGGGTATTTTGAATATACCACTTGATATTATGAGTATTACCATAGCTGCTATTTGTATCGGAATAGGGGTTGATGATATGATTCATTATATTCATCGTTTTAAAGAAGAATTAAAACATAAAAGCTTAGAAGAGGCTATAAAAGCTTCGCATATAGGCATAGGAAGTGCGATTTATTATACTAGTGTTACGATTATTCTAGGTTTTTTAGTGATGATTAGCAGTAATTTTATCCCAACGATTTATTTTGGTTTGCTTACGGTTTTAGCTATGAGTTTGCTTTTATTTGGTTCGCTTTTTTTATTACCAAGTTTTATTTTAAGCTATCATTATCTTAAGCAAAATTATAATAAAGTAAAATCCAAATCACATAAACACCAAAAGCAATAAGCATATATTTTATAAATTGTTTTATCAATGCTCCATTTTTTCTAATACTCTTAAGATATAAGTAGCAAACATTAGCGCTTGTGAGCGGTGTGAAATTTTTAATTTTACTTGCTCATCTAATTCACCTAAAGTTTTATCAAAACCCTTTGGGATAAATAAAGGATCATATCCAAAGCCATTATTACCTCTTGGAGTATCAATAGCAAGGCCATGCATATATCCATGCGTGCTAAAATGTCCATATTTTGAGCTTATGGCTATGGCTGCAGTGTAAAAAGCTTTGCCTTGATGTAAGTTTTTTTCATGTAAAGATTGGATGAGTTTGTTTCTATTGGCCTCATCAGTGCCTTCTTGAGAGTATCTTGCAGAAAAAATCCCTGGTGCATTGTCTAAAGCCTCTACGCTTATACCACTATCATCACTTAAGGTGATAAATTCATCTTGTTTTTTGCCTAAAGCATTAAAAATAGCTTTAGATTTTATCAAAGCATTTTCTTTAAAACTTGTGCCATCTTCGATGATTTCAAAAGGGGTGATGATTTCATTTAAGGCATAAATTTCGTAAGTAGTTAAAAATTTTTTGATTTCTTCTACTTTGTGTGCGTTAGAAGTTGCTAGAATGATTTTTAATTTTTTCTTCATAAATTACTCTTTTTGTTTTGACTTTAAAAAAAGTTTATCAAAATCATAGTAAAATTATCCTTTATAAGGAGAAAAGATGTTAAAAACCGTTTTACCTTTGTCTTTTATTGTAGGAACTAGATTTTTTGGATTGTTTATAGTTTTACCGGTTTTAAGTTTATATGCTTTAAATTTAAAAGGAGCCAATGAGTTTTTAGTAGGGCTTTTAGTAGGTGTGTATGCTCTAACCCAAATGGCATTGCAAGTTCCTTTTGGTATTATTTCAGATAAAATAGGGCGTAAAAAAACTATGTTAATAGGACTTGTGGTGTTTATCATAGGTTCTTTGGTGTGTTCATATGCTGATGATATTTATACAATGATGTTTGGAAGGCTTTTACAAGGAGCAGGAGCCATAGGAGCAGTAGCTACTGCTATGATAAGTGATTTTATCAATGAAGAAAATCGTGGTAAGGCTATGGCTATCATGGGTTCATTTATAGGACTTTCTTTTGCAGCTTCTTTAGTGCTTTCTCCTTTAATGAGTGCTAAATTTGGACTTTCAAGTTTGTTTGATTTAAGTGCGATTTTGAGTTTAATTTGTATCGTGCTTTTATTTAGCGTTGTGCCAAAAGAGCATACAATAGTACATGAAAATACTAAAACTCCATTAAAAAAACTTTTAAAAGAAAAAAACTTAGCTTTGATGAATCTTACTAATTGTATGCAAAAAATGCTTATGAGTATTGCGTTTTTAAGTATTCCTTTGGTTTTAGTACATGAGTTTAATTATCCAAGTGAGAATTTATGGCATGTTTATGTTAGCTCTATGGTGCTTGGGTTTTTAGCTATGGGTTTATCAGGATCTTTAGGAGAAAAAAGAGGCTTAAGCAAAGAAATATTGCTTTTAGGTGTGGCATTTTTCATCATTGCTTATATTATATTTGCTTTTTCACATAATGCTTTAGTGTTTATGGTGGGTGTTGTAGTGTTTTTTATAGGATTTAATTTACATGAGCCTATTATGCAAAGTTGTGCGAGTAAATTTGCTAAGGTAAATGAAAAAGGTGCGGCTTTGGGTGTGTTTAATGCTTTTGGCTATTTTGGAAGCTTTTTAGGTGGTGTCGTTGGAGGGTATTTTTTACACCATTTTAGTTTAGTTACTCTTGCTTTTATTTTGATAGCTTTGTCTGTAATTTGGTTTGTGTTACTTTTGTTTTTACAAAGTCCAGCAGATTTTAAAAACGTCTATTTATCTTTAGAAACAAAACATGATTTAAATAATATTAAAGGTATAAATGGAGTTTTAGATGTGTATAAAAACTCTAAATTTTTAGTGATTAAATATAATAAAAAAATCACCAATGAAGAAGAACTTAAGTCTAAAATTTAGTTAAGCATTTCTTTATAAATATAATATTATCATACATAAATTTTTATTAAAGGATTTATTATGTCAATATTAACTCCACGGGGGGGGGAAATCGAATAATTTTGATTTAACTCCTTCTTATAAAAAACTTTCAAAACAAATTCTTCTTTCAAATATAGTTGTATCAATGCTATTTTCTCCACTAATGGCTTTACCTAGTGGAGGTAAATTTACTCATGGGACTAGTGGAAGTATAAACACTAATGGTAATAATATGAACATTGTAGGTAATGGAAAAAACTCAGTCATACAATGGGGTGGTGGCTTTAGCATAGGTAAAGGTGAAAGTGTAAACTTTGGAGGTAAAGACAAAAACTACCTAAACATTGCTCATGGAACAGATAAATCTACCATAGAAGGTGTATTAAATGCAAG
>NZ_JANQDC010000017.1:0-32005 GCF_024723695.1 Campylobacter sp. S4:11
GGTTGAAGTAGGTAAATGATAGATTTAGCAGGTGTGGTTTGTTGATGAAAATAAAAACTTTGTAATTGATTTGTGAAAAAATAGCAAGGTTTTAAAAGCAATACAAGAGAGATATTTTAAAGTTTGGGTAATGTAACTAGGTTTATCCATATCTTTGCTTTTTGAAGCGTAGCGCTTTTATGCTCTATGGTCTTTAAAATATTAACAATATCTACTCTTTTTATATCATTAATATTTTTATATTCTAAAGATTTAAAAATACCTTCTTTGTAGCTTAGTCCTCTTTGGATTGTTTTCGCTGCTAAATTACTCTTTCTTGCATTTTCTAATACTTCATCATATAATACGCCAAATTTCAATCTTTTTGCATTGCTTATGTTTTGACCCTTGGCTTTTAGTTTGTGTGAATTTATAGCTATTTCTCTAAGCTCTGCTAGGGAAAGCAAGGGATATTCTCCAAGTGTTATATAAGTATCATTAGCTTGTCTTGTTTTAAATAGTTTTCTACCACTAGGATAAACAAAAACATATAATCCTTTTATACTGGGATCGCTAAATTTTATAAATTTTTTACCATTATCGCATTTTACGCTTTTTAAGAAACTATCTGTAAGTTTATTAATTTTTGCCATTTTTATTCTTTGTATTATTGTAAAAAGTAACCCATTTAGTAGCCCACTTTTTTAAAAGTAACCCACTTTTTTTGCAATATTTTAACACAAAAAATAACAAAATAGAATAAAAAAGAATGTTTATATAATCCCTTAAATATAGGATTTTAAAGATAATTTATTGTAAAATAACATTTGGGAGTAAAAAACAAATGGTGCCCGAGGTCGGACTCGAACCGACACAAGGTTGCCCTTACCAGATTTTGAGTCTGGCGCGTCTACCAGTTTCACCACTCGGGCTTTTTAAGATTTTAAATTAAAAATATAGAATGTGAAATTATACTAAAAAAAAATTAAAACAATATAAAAATATTTATATAGAAAATTAAAATATCATTAAAATTTGGAACTTTTTTTGCTTGTAAATAATTAAAAAATTTTATTTGCGGAGCAAAATAATGAGAATTAGCAATCAGTATAATTACTACACTTCTATACAAAATTACACAGATGGTCAGTCTTTACTTAATAAATATAATTTGCAATTGCAAACAGGTCAGCTTATTCAGCACTCTTGGGAAAATGCAAATATTTATATTAATGGCTCACGATTAGAATATGAAATGGCAAATATAGGTCAGATTATTCAAGGAACGCAAGCAGCACAAGAAATGGCAAAAAATACAGATACAGCTTTAAAAAACATCACCGAGCTTTTGGAAAAATTTAAAACACTTTTGGTAAAAGCTTCTAGTGATGGAAATTCTCAAACTTCAAGAGAAGCTATTGCAAAAGAGCTTGAACTTATAAGAGATTCTATTGTAAATATTGCAAATACTAGTATTAACGGTCAATATTTATTTGCAGGATCTAATACAGCTACAAAACCTTTTGATAAATATGGAAATTATACTGGTAACAAAGATAATATTTTCGTAGTAAGTGGTGCTGGAACTCAAATTCCTTATAATATACCTGGTTGGGATTTATTTTTTAAACCTGATTCAAATATTAGTAAGATTATTTCCACAAATGTATCTATGATAGATGGGAGATATAATACAGGAACCTATCCTGAAACTGTGAATTATCTAGATGAAGAATCTAAATTTTCTTATCTTATAGGCCAAAATTATGTGAAAAATGGTGGACTTGACCCTGATAAAGATTTTGATTATGCAGATAGTAAACTACCTTTTCCAAGCTCATCAATGTATATTCAAGGTGTTAGACCTGATGGAACAAGCTTTAAGGCAACTATTAATATAGGACCTGAAGATAAAATAGGTGATGTTTTAGAAAATATTGGTAAATTGTATGGCAACACGGATGCAAACAAAGTTGTTGAAGTAACTATGAATGATAGTGGTCAAATAGAAATTAAAAATTTACAAGAGGGTAATAGCTCTTTAGATTTTCATGCAGTTGCTATGACACCGCAGCTTGAGGATGCAGATCAAATAAAAGCTTTAAGTGAAGCTGCTGCCGCTGAGGGCATTAGTATGGATGAAGTGACTAATCGTATTATGGAAGCTTCTCATAATGGAGATTTAAATAATGCTAAGAGTCCAGTTACTATTGAGATAAATGGCGAGCAATTTACTGTAGATATACATAAAACAGATTTTATTAAAAGTAATATTAATGGTAATAAAACCAATGGGGCTGATTTTGATGTGCCTTTTGAAAAAGATGGCAATACTGTTTTTGGTAATGTTTCTCAAGTGATTAAAGGTACTAGTGAATATGCTACTGATAGCACCAAATTAAGTGAAGTTTTAGCGAATGCTAACGGTGATATGAGAGGTCAGCAACTTCAAATGGAAATCACTTCTAAAAGTGGTCAAAAATACAATGTAACTATTGATTTAGAAAATTCAACGGTAAGTTATCCTGATCCAAATGATCCTACTCAAACTATAAGTTTCCCTATTACTCATTCTCAATATAACGAAGCAACTGGTACTTCAGTAGGTATGCAAACAAAACCTGAAGATATTACTTATGGTCAGTTAAATGATATTATAAGCATGTTTGCAAGTGATAATGTACCAACTACCACAATTAATGCAAATCCAAATGGAACGATCAATAATGGCGATTTTCAAACTATTCAACAAAATATAAATAATTCTAAAGATTTTGTAGAAGTTAGTATGGATTATAAGGGTCGTATAAGTATTACTGATAAATTTTCAACTAATACAAATATAGGTCTTACTTTAAAAGATTCAAATTCAAACAGTGGTTTTCCGCCAGCAGGAGAAGTAAGTAATGGTTCTGGATTTGTGTTTAGTGCAAATAATTCTTTAACAATCGATGATCCAAATATTGATTTGATTAAAGACTTAGACGAGATGATAGATGCTGTTTTAAATGGCAATATGAGAGCTGATTCAGAAGGAAGTGATCCTAGAAATACAGGTTTGCAAGGTGCCTTAGAAAGAATTGATCATTTACAAGATCATGTTAGAAAAATGCAAACAACTATAGGAGCTTACACTAATAATATAGAAGAGACAAATAAAAGAATGACTTTTTTAAATATCAATGTGGCTTCTATTAAAAGCGGTGTAACTGATGCTGATTATGGGCAAACTTATATGCAGTTTATGCAAACTATGGTATCTTATCAAGCTATGCTTTCTGCTACTTCTAAAATTTCTCAAATGAGTTTATTAAACTACTTATAATTTTTTGATATAATAGCTTTTTTCTTTATAAAGGATATATTATAAAAAAAGAAGCTATTTTTGTTATTTCTAGTATTTTTATTTTTTATTTTTGTTTAAGTGCTTTGATACCCGATCAAGCTTTAGTAAGTATTATAGGGTATTCTTTAGCAAAACTTAGTTATTTTTTATTTGGATCATTGACTAAATTTTACCCTTTTATCTTTTTTTGGTTTAATTATCTTTTATATAAAAATGATTATAACTTTGAACTTATTGAGCGTAGATTTAGCGTGGCCATTTTCGCTTGTATTTTTGCTTCGCTTATTTTTGCCTCAGCATTTTTACAAGATAAAGGTTATATAGCTTCTGCTATGTTTGTGATTTTAGATGGACTTTTTGGAAAAATAGGAAGTTTAATCTTAGTGATTTTGCTTTTAGCTTTTGCTTTTAGTATTTCTTTTCCACAAATTATCAAAGAAGTATTTAAAATAGAGCTTAATTTTGATTTTTATTTAAAACTTGAAACTTTGATTAAAAATAAAATTTTTGGATTTTTTGGTGGCGATAAATATGAAAATGAAACCAAAGAAGAACAAGAAAAGCTTAAGCAAGAACTTTTAATTAAAGATGAAAAAGAAGAACTTGTTAAAGAGGAAGAATTGCCAAAGCAAGAAATTAAAGAAAATAAAAAATTTAATCTTGAAGATTTAAAAAACCAAGAATTAGAAGATGTTGTAATTAGTGAAGAGGATAAAAAGTTAAGTTCAAGCTATATTCATGAGCTTTCAGAGCCTATTGTAAGTTTTGCTCAAAAAGCTAGTCAAATAAATATAAAGGAAGATGAAATGACCCCTGAAGAGTATTTATCAAAATATAAAAATAAAAGTGAAGATATATATACTCAAACCTTAAAAAGTAAAAATTTAGATGAACCAAGCTATAAAAGACGCAATATAGATTTAAATGAAAACAAAGAAGAAATGATAGAAGAAAATTCTTTGTTTGCTAAAGAGCTTAAAGAGCGTGAGCAAATGCTACAAAAAGCTAAATTACTAGAAGAGTATAAAGCTTTACAAAAAGAAAAAATTTTAGAAGAACTTAATGAGGATTTTAAAAAAATTGAAGAATTAAACGCTATAGAAGCACAAAAAGAAGCTGAGTTTAAAAAAATTCAAAATAAAACTAGCTTTTTAGGGGTAAAAGAATTTAAAGATGAGGATTTTATTCCACAAAATGAAGTAAAAGAACTCGATTTTAGTGAAGATGATTTTGCTAAACCTATTAGTATAGAAGAGTTAAGAAGTAAAAAAAACTATGAAAATCCTTTTGTGGTAGAAGAAGTGCAAAATGAAGTCAAAGATGAAAAATTTCCATTTGAGATTACCCAAGAGCCTATAATAGAAGTAATAGAAAATAAAACACACCATTCTATTGCTAATGAAGTGAGTGAAAATAAAGCTTTGTTAAAAGATCTTGACTTTGGAAATTTTGAAAAACCAAAAGATTTTTCTTTACCGCCTTTGGATTTTTTAACTATGCCAAAAGAAGGCAAAAGTGAGATCAATGAAGAAGAGATTGATAGAAAAATTTATGATTTATTGGAAAAATTAAGACGCTTTAAAATAGGCGGAGATGTAGTTAGAACTTACACAGGTCCTGTTGTAACTACTTTTGAATTTCGTCCAGCAGCAGATGTTAAAGTAAGTAAAATTTTATCATTACAAGATGATTTAGCTATGGCTTTAAAAGCTCAAACTATAAGAATTCAAGCTCCAATCCCAGGTAAAGATGTAGTGGGAATTGAAGTGCCAAATGAAAAAATCGATACGATTTACTTAAGAGAAATTTTAGAAAGCGAGGTATTTAAAAATTCTAGCTCACCTTTAACTATAGCTTTGGGTAAAGATATAGTAGGCGATCCTTTCATCACAGATCTTAAAAAACTTCCTCATCTTTTAATAGCAGGAACTACAGGAAGTGGTAAAAGTGTGGGAATTAACTCTATGCTTTTATCTTTGCTTTATAGAAATTCACCAAAAACCTTAAGACTTATGATGATAGATCCTAAAATGCTTGAATTTAGTATTTATAATGATATACCACATTTACTTACACCGGTAATTACCGATCCTAAAAAGGCGGTAAATGCTTTATCAAATATGGTAGCTGAAATGGAACGCAGGTATCGTTTGATGGCTGAAGCAAAAACTAAAAATATAGAAAATTACAATGAAAAAATCAAAGAGCAAGGTGGTGAAATCTTACCATTTATTGTAGTGATTATTGATGAGTTGGCTGATTTAATGATGACAGCAGGTAAGGATGTAGAGTTTTATATAGGTCGTTTAGCGCAAATGGCAAGAGCAAGTGGAATTCACTTAATCGTAGCTACGCAACGCCCTTCAGTGGATGTTGTTACTGGTGTTGTAAAAGCAAATTTACCAAGTAGAATTTCTTATAAAGTAGGGCAAAAGATAGATTCTAAGGTTATTTTAGATTCTATGGGTGCTGAAAGCTTACTAGGGCGTGGAGATTGTCTATTTACTCCTCCTGGTATGAGTGGTTTAGTGCGTTTGCACGCACCTTTTGCAAGTGAAAATGAAATTGAAAATATAGTAGAATTTTTAAAAGCTCAACAAGTAGTAGAATATGATGAGAGTTTTTTAAAAGATGATAGTCAAGATGGAGCTTATAAAAGAAGTGAATTTGATGATGGGGATTTAGATGAACTTTATGAAGAAGCAAAGGCTGTGATCTTAGAGGATAGAAAAACTAGTATTTCATATTTACAAAGACGCTTAAAAATAGGCTACAACCGCGCAGCAAATATCATAGAACAGCTTTCGCAAACAGGTGTTTTAAGTGAACCTGATGCAAAAGGGCAAAGAGAAATTTTATAATTAATTTCTTATTGCCTTATTATGATCTTTTAAAGTAGAGGTAAAAATATGCTTATTGGTTTTTTTATCTCTTACAAAATATAAATATTCTGTTTTAGCAGGAAAAATAGCTGCCTTAATAGCTTCAAATGAAACATTACACACAGCTTCTTTTGGTATGCCATTAAATTTATAAGTATTATAAGAACTATTATCTGATCTTATTCTTTGCGGGGTGATTTTTTCATGAGAGTATTTTCCATAATTTAATGTTCCATCCATTTGAAGCTTCATACCTTTTCTTAAGCGATTTTTAATCACAGATGAAACTATAGGCATTTCTTCATTACTCGCTGCTTCTTTTTGTATAATGGACGCTATAATGATATATTCATGCCATTTTTTTTCATTATATTCTCTAAAAATTTTATAAGAAAGTTTTTTAAATTCATTTGTAGAATAAGCCAAAAGATATTTTACTAAAAGCTCTTCTGTAATACCTTTTGGAATTTTATAAGTTTCAGGAAAAAGCATACCTTCTTTAAAAGGACTTTGTTTGTAAAATTCTTGCATTAAGGTTTTATCGTTTAAATTTAACTTTGGTGCTAATTCTTCAAAGAAAATTTCAGTCGTTTCTCCGGGAATTAAAGTAATGGTTTCAAGCGCTGCCTTAGCGACGGTAAGCTTATGTAAAAATTCAACTCTATTTAACTCTTTTGTACCTATATTTATCCAGCCAGATTGCGGATGGCCCAAAAAATATAATGTATATTTGTCAATACTGCTCATTTTATAGTTATTTTTATCTAATTGCGTTATAATCTTGCTAACAGAACCTTGTGGTATAAAAACTACAGAGTTTGTTTTTATGGGTAAAAGTAGATAGTAAAAAATGGATAAAAGAAAAATTAAAATCAAATCACAACATATTAAAAAAATTCTTAAATTTTTAGCATTACCTATGATACTTTTCATTGCTTTGTTTATTTACCTCAAAAATGGAATTTATATAGAAAAATTAGAATTTTCTTCTATTAATTTGGAGAAATTATATATTAAATTAGATAAAAAACTCATTTTAAATGCTAAAAAAGTCGTAGCAAATTCTCAAAGTCAAAACACTCAAAATGAAACTAGCGCAAGTAAAGCTGTGCAGCTTATTAAAGATGTAAAATATATTTATTGGTTTTTTCAAGAAATTAATATAGATGAAATGCTTGTTAATAACTATCCTGTGGAGTTAATTTATAAAAATAATCTATTTTTTGTAAATAGCAAAAATCTTTTGGTAAAAGTAAATTTAAAAATTAGTGATAAAAATATACAAGCTAATATTGATAATTTTCTTTTAAAAGATTATAATCTTAGCGTAATTGGTTCCTTGCTTATCAATCCTAAGACAAAATTTTATACTTTTAAAGGTAAAATTGATAGTGATTTTTTAAAAAGTGATGTTAAATTTTCACTCAAAAGAGAAGAGGTCGCTTATGAATTAGAAAATATCAGCTCAAATAATATTTCGCAAATTTTTGATATTTTAGTAGAAAATGGAGTGCATTTGCCTTCTAATCTTGCTCTTTGGGTGGGTGGTAAGGTAAAGGCTGATTTTTATTTTATAGAAAAATTAACCGGTTTTGCAGACTTTGGAAAACATAGATATTATTTGAATGATATTAGCGCCAAAGGTTATGTAAATAATTTAAAAGTAGTTTTAGATAAAGGCATAGATCCTATTGTAAGTCCTTTTGTAAGGCTTGAATTTGCTAAACAAAGACTTGATTTTATTTATGATGAATTGCGCTTTAATAGTTATGATTTAACTCAAAGTCAAATTTATATAGACAATATGTTAAATGAAAAAGCAGGAATTTATATACGTATTAAAAGTGATAATGCTAGAGCTGATTATAGGGTTAATAAAATTTTACTTTTATATGATATAAAATTACCATTTTTGCAAAATAATGGTGTTGTAAAGACTGATTTAGTATTAAAAATTCCTTTTGAGTATCCTGAGAAAATTACTTATAATGGTAGTTTTAATATTATTAACTCAAATATAAATATAAGTGATTTTAAGATAGTTCAAGCAAATGTTACATTGAAAAAAGATAAGCTAGGTATACAAAATGCAAGTGTGCAAAGTAGCATGATTAATGGTGATTTTAATGCAAGTGTTGATTTGAAGCAGAAAAAAGGTGATTTTAAAACCTTTATAACAAACTTAGAATTACCGCAAGAGAGCTTAAAAATGGAAAATAAATTTCTTGATTTAAGCCTTGATTTTGATAAAAATATTAGTTTATACAATAAAGAACTTACCACAACTTTAAATTTTGATCAAGGCATGTCTGTTTATGTTGAAAAGCTTGCAAAATACAAAATTTATTCTAAATTAATGCAAAAGAATAATGTGCATGATGGAGAATTGCTATTAAATACTTTGGATTTTAAAGATTTTGATGTAGATATAAACAATACTACTTTTGAATCATTTTTACTTTCTAAAGATAATAATCCTTATGAGTATGATAGTTTTAGTATAAAAATAAAAGGAGATGATTTTAATTTAACTAGTGTAAGTGGTAGTGTTTTTGCGCAAAAAGAGAATGATGATATTAATATTACTTTAAACAATGTTAATTTATTGATTTCACAAAAAGACACAGAAAATACTCTAGATACTCTTGAAAATATAACTTATAACATTGGTGGTAAAAATATAGATTTAATTTTAAATGATTTTAATAAAACTTTAGACTTTGATCATTTTAATGCTAAAATCAAAAAAAACTATATAAAAGCTTGGGCAAATAGGGATGAATCTAAATTTGATTTTTTACTCAAAGAAAATCAAATGCAAGTTAGAGCTTTAAAAATGGATGATGATTTTTTAAATACTTTTATGCATCAAAATATTTTTGAAAAAGGTGAATTTAATCTTTATATAGATGGCAATAGCACTGATTTTTTCAAAGGCAAGTTTTTATTTAAAAATACATATTTAAAAGATTTAAAATTTCATCAGCAACTTTTAAGTTTCATCGATACCATACCTAGTTTAATTTTGTTTAAAGCCCCAACTTTTAATGAAAAAGGTTTTAGTGTAGAAAATGCTGGTATAAGTTTTAACCGTAAAAAAGATCTTTTTGAGATAGATGCACTTAATTTTAATGGCGATAGTGCAGATATTTTAGGTCAAGCTAAAATCAATTTAAGAAGTAGTCAAGTTGATGGTTTATTAGAGCTTAGAACGCTAAAATCAGCCAGTTCAGTCATTTCAAAAGTTCCTATTATCAATCAAATCATACTAGGCAAGGATAGGCAAATTAGCACGCAAATTAAATTAAGCGGAACAGTGGAAAATCCTGAGTTTAAAACTCAACTTATTGCACAAAGCTTACAACTTCCTTATCATTTAATTAAAAATATTTTTGAATTACCAGCTAATTTAGTGAAATAAACACAAAAAGGAGTAAAAATGAAAATTACTATCATAGGTGCAGGAAATGTTGGTGTAAGTACTGCTTATGCTTTGATTTTAAGGGAGTTAGTTGATGAGCTTGTATTGATTGATATTAATAAAGACTTGCTTTTTGCTAGAGAATTAGAACTAAGTCAAAGCATAGTTGCTTTTAATTTTGATATTAAAATAACTTGCACAGATGATTATGCGCACTCAAAAAATTCTCAAGTGGTTATTTTTAGTGCGGGAGTAGCTAGAAAAGAAGGTCAAAGCAGAGATGAGCTTTTTGCTATTAATTCTAAAATAATGCTTGAGTGCGCAAAAAATATTAAAAAATTTAACAATGATCCTTTGTTTATCATAGTAAGTAATCCTGTAGATTTTTTACTCAATGCTCTTTATGAAAGTAAAATATTTTCATCAAAAAAAATCATTGCTATGGCGGGTGTTTTAGATAATGCTAGATTTAAATATGAAGTGAGTAAAAAACTAAACATAAAAACTTCTTGTATAGATACTAAACTTATAGGTTTTCACAATGATAGTATGGTTTTAGTAAAATCTCAAAGCAAAGTTCAAAACAAAGCCTTAAGTGAAGTCTTAAATAAGCAAGATATTATTCAAATAGAACAAGAGGTTAAAACAGGTGGTGCTAAAATTATAAAATATTTAAAAACTTCAGCCTATCTAGCTCCTGCTAGTTCTTGTGTGAGGATGATAGAGGCTTTAAGAAGTGGAGAATTTTTACCAATATGTGTGATTTTAGATGGAGAATATGGTATAAAAGAAAAAGCTTTTGGCGTTATGGCAAGGATTAGTCTTGATGGAGTGCTTGAAACTTTAGAGTTAAAATTAGACAATCAAGAACAAATTGCATTAGAAAATTCTCTCATTCAGTATAATTATAAATAATTTTTAGGAGTTTTTTACTCCTAATGTTACTTTGCGTTATATATACCTATTTGTTTTACTTTATATATTAAATAATATTATTTCATGCTATAAATTCGCTATAATAAAAAGTTTGTTTTAAAAATAATTTTTGATAAAAAATCATTAAAAATAATAAATTTTGAAAGGAATATTAATGATAACCCCAGAAAATACACCAGTTTGGGTTGATGAAGCAAGATGTAAAGCTTGTAATATTTGTGTTAGTTATTGCCCGGCTGGAGTTTTAGCAATGAGAGATGAAATCAGTGCAGTTTTAGGGCAGATGATAGAAGTGGTTCATCCTGATTCTTGTATAGGCTGTAGTGAATGTGAAAGTCATTGTCCTGATTTTGCAATTTTTGTTGCTAAAAGAGATGAATTTAAATTTGCAAAGCTTACACCTAAAGCTAAAGAAAGAGCACAAGCTATTAAAGAAAATAAATATAAAAAATTAAACGCATAGGAAAAACAATGAGAGAAGTGATATCAACAGGTAATGTTTTAGTAGCAAAAGCTGCGATTGATTGTGGCTGTAAATTTTTTGGTGGTTATCCAATTACCCCAAGTTCTGAAATAGCGCATGAACTAAGCCATATGCTACCAAAAAATGATGGTACTTTTATACAGATGGAGGATGAAATTTCAGGTATTAGCGTGGCTTTGGGTGCTTCTATGAGTGGAGTAAAATCCATGACAGCAAGTAGTGGGCCCGGAATTTCTTTAAAAGCTGAGCAAATTGGTTTGGGTTTTATAGCTGAAATTCCACTAGTAATTGTAAATGTTATGAGAGGTGGTCCTTCAACTGGCCTTCCAACAAGGGTTGCACAGGGTGATTTATTTCAAGCAAAAGCTCCAACACACGGAGATTATGCAAGTATAGCTTTAGCTCCTGCTTCATTAGAAGAAGCTTACACTGAAACTATTAGAGCTTTTAATCTAGCTGAAAAATATATGACTCCAGTATTTTTACTTTTAGATGAAACCATAGGACATATGAATGGTAAGGCAAAATTACCTGATTTAGAAGAATTAAAAATCATCAACCGCAAAAAATTCACAGGCGATAAAAAAGATTATAAACCTTATGCAGCAGGTGAAAATGAAACTGCTACGTTAAATCCTTTCTTTGAAGGTTATCGTTATCATATCACAGGACTTCATCATGGAGATATAGGTTTTCCAACTGAAGATGGAGCGATAGTAGATAAAAATATGAAAAGATTATTTGGTAAAATCAAAAATAATACCGATGAAATTTGTACTTATGAAGAGTTTATGTGTGATGATGCACAGTTTTTAATCATTGCTTATGGTAGTGTTGCAAGATCTGCTAAAGAAGCTATCTTAAGACTTAGAGAAGAGGGTTTAAAAGTAGGGCTTTTTAGACCTATTACCCTTTATCCGGTAGCTGAGAAAAAAATAGCTCAAGTGGTATCTAAATTTGAAAAAGTTATGGTAAGTGAGCTTAATATGGGGCAATATTTAGAAGAAATTCAAAGAGTAAGTAAAAGAGATGATTTTATTAGCTTACACCGTGCAAATGGTCGCCCTATAACCCCAAGTGAAATTATTGCTAAAGTAAAGGAGAATATTTAAAATGGCTTTTAATTACGATGAATATTTAAGAGTAGATAAACTTCCAACACAATGGTGCTGGGGTTGTGGGGATGGCGTTGTTTTAAAAGCTATTATTAGAGCTATTCAAAAACTTGGCTGGAATATGGATGATGTTTGCTTGGTTTCTGGTATAGGTTGTAGTGGTAGAATGAGTTCTTATGTAAATTGCAATACAGTGCATACTACCCATGGTAGAGCTATTGCTTATGCAACAGGGATTAAACTAGCAAACCCTAAAAAACATGTAATCGTAGTAAGCGGGGATGGCGATACTTTAGCAATTGGTGGAAATCATACCATCCATGGATGTAGAAGAAATATAGATTTAACTCATATTTTAATCAATAATTTTATTTATGGTCTTACAAATTCACAAACTTCACCAACTACCCCACAAGGATTTTACACTGTTACAGCTCAAGCGGGTAATATAGACCCAAATTTTGACGCTTGTGAACTTACTAAAGCTGCTGGGGCTTCTTTTGTAGCAAGAACAAATGTTATAGAGGCAAATAAGCTTGAAAATATCATTTTTAAAGCTTTATCTCACAAAGGTTATAGTTTTGTAGATGTATTTTCAAACTGCCATATTAATCTTGGTAGAAAAAACAAAATGGGTGAAGCTGTAAGCATGCTTGATTGGATTAAAAATCGTTGCGTTGAAAAGTCTAAATTTGAACAATTAGATTATGAGCAAAGAGCAGATAAATTCCCTACAGGAATTTTACACCAAGATGAAAGCAAGGCAGAATATTGCGAAGCTTATGAGGAAGTTAGAAGAGCTTTAAAAGAAAAAAGAATGGTTGATTTAGGAGCATTAAAATGAAATATCAATTAAGATTTTGCGGTGAAGGTGGACAAGGGGTTATCACTGCAGGTGAAATTTTAGCTAAAACTGCCATTAAAGAAGGACGCAATGCTTTTAAAGCTTCTACTTATACTTCTCAAGTTAGAGGTGGGCCAACTAAGGTTGATATTATCATTGATGAAAATGAAATCTTTTTTCCTTATGCAGTAGAAGGTGAAGTTAGTTTTATGCTTTCAACTGCTGATAAAGGTTATCATAGTTTCAAAGATGGTGTTTGTGATGGTGGTGTTATAGTTATAGAACCAAATTTAGTTCATCCAAGTAAAGAAGATTATGCTAGATGGAAAATTTTTGAAATTCCTATCATTACTATAGCTAAAGAAGAAGTAGGGAATGTAGCTACTCAATCAGTTGTTGCTCTAGCTATAGCTGCTTATATGAGCAAATGCATTGATATTGATGCATTAAAACAAACTATGCTTGATATGGTACCTGCAAAAACTAAAGAAGCAAATGCCAAAGCTTTTGATTTAGGTATAGAATACGCTAAAAAAACACAAGTAGTTTCTTGATTTTTCAAGAAACTCTTCTTATAAAATAATATTTATTAAATTATCGTTATAATATTTTCCATTTTAAGCAAAAAGGTAAAATAATGAAAGAGCTAAATGGCTCGCAAATGATTTGTGAAGCATTAAAAGAAGAAAATGTTAAAGTAGTTTTTGGTTACCCTGGTGGTGCGGCTTTAAATATTTATGATGAAATTTATAAGCAAACCCATTTTAAACACATTTTAGTAAGACACGAGCAAGCAGCCTTGCATAGTGCTGATGCTTATGCTAGAATGAGTGGTGAGGTTGGTGTGGCAGTAGTTACAAGTGGACCTGGTTTTACTAATACAGTTACAGGTTTAGCCACTGCTTATAGTGATTCTATACCTTTGGTTTTAATTTCAGCTCAAGTTGCAAATTCTTTAATAGGAACAGATGCTTTTCAAGAAATCGATGCTATAGGTATTTCAAGACCTTGTGTAAAGCATAATTATTTAGTAAAAAATATCGAAGAATTACCTAAAATTTTAAAAGAAGCTTTTTATATTGCAACAACAGGTAGAAAAGGGCCTGTGCATATTGATATACCTAAAGATGTTACTGCTGCTATAGGTAAATGGTATTATCCTAAAGAAATTTCTATGAAAACTTACAAACCAACCTATAAAGGAAATATCAAGCAAATTAAAAAATTAGTAAGTTTGATTAAAAATGCTCAAAAACCTTTATTTTACCTAGGTGGAGGTTGTATAGCTTCTAATGCTAGTGATGAATTAAGAGAATTGATTCATTTTTGTCAAATTCCTGCAGTTGAAACTTTGATGGCTTTAGGGACTTTAAGAAGTGATGATGAGCTTAATTTAAAAATGGCAGGTATGCATGGGAGTTATTGTGCAAATATTGCTTTAAGTGAGTGTGATTTGCTCATTGCTGTGGGTGCTAGATTTGATGATAGGATTACTGGTAAAACAAGTGAGTTTGCTAAGGGTGCAAAAATCGTTCATATTGATATAGATCCAAGTTCTATTTCTAAAATTATCGAAGCGCATTTTCCTATAGTTGGGGATATTAAAAGTGTTATTTTAGATACCTTAGAAGAATTAAAAAAAGAAAGTTTTGATAATACAAAATACCAAGAATGGTTTAAAACTTTACAAAGATATCAGCAATTATATCCTTTAATCTATAAAGACAGTGATGAAGTTTTAAAACCTCAATGGGTTATAGAAGAATGTGCTAGATTAGCTCCTGATGCAAGGATAATTACTGATGTAGGACAGCATCAAATGTGGGTAGCACAATTTTATCCTTTTAATTATGCTAGGCAACTTGCAACAAGCGGTGGACAAGGAACTATGGGGTATTCTTTACCGGCTGCACTTGGAGCTAAAATAGCTGTGGGTGAAGAAGTGGTAATAAATTTTGTAGGCGATGGTTCTTTTTTAATGAATATCCAAGAGCTAATGACAGCAAGTGCCTATGGAATCAAAGTGATTAATATCATTTTAAATAATTCTTTTTTAGGTATGGTAAGACAATGGCAAAGTATGTTTTATAAAGAAAGATTTTCTAATACAGATTTAACAAGTCAACCTGATTTTGTTACTATTGCTAAAGGTTTTCATTGTGATGGTTATAATGTCTTTAATAAAGAAGAATTTCAAAAAGCTTTTAAAGCAGCCTTAGAATCTAAAAAAACTTGTGTTTTAAATGTAGCTATAGATCGTTATGAAGATGTATTACCTATGGTGCCTGCAGGTGGGGCAATCTATAATATGATTTTACCTAGCTATAAAAACAAGGATAAAAAATGAAAAGAAGAGTAATTTCTGTCATTGTATTAAATGAGCATGGGGTATTATCACGCGTTGTTGGGCTTTTTTCAGGACGTGGTTATAATATAGAATCTCTTACAGTTGCACCACTTGATGATAAAGAATTCTCAAGGATCAATATCGTTACTCTAGGCGATGAAAAAGTTTTTGAGCAAATTATTAAACAACTACATAAACTCATACCTACTTATAAGGTGATTGATTCTAGTGATTTTATAGAAAAAGAAACAGCTTTGGTAAAGATTGCTTTAAATGAAAATTTTGCGGGCTTAGATGCTATATTAAAAGCTTATAATGGCAGTGTAACTTATAGTGATGATGAGTTTATTATAGTAATGGCAAGTGATAATGCAAAAAATATCGATAACTTTTTAAAAACCATGAAAAAGTATAATCCTATTAGTGTAGTTAGAAGTGGTTCTATTTTAATGGAGGTAAAATGAAAATTAGTGAAATTGCTAAATTTTTAGGCATAGAATATTGTGGAGATGATATAGAAATTACAGCTTTAAATTCATTAAATAATGCAAGTTTTACTGAACTTAGTTATTGTGATGGAGAAAAAAACTCTAAAAAAATTGCAAGTAGTGGAGCTGGGGCTATATTAGTCTCAAAAGAATTTGAAAATTTAGTTTCGAAAGATTGCATTAAGCTAGTCGTTGATAATCCACATTTATCTTTTGCGCTTTTAAGTAAACTTTTTGCCAAACCTTTAATCTCTAGTGAAAAGAAAAATTCTAAAATTGCTAAAAGTGCCAAGATTATGCCAAATGTTTATATAGGCGAAAATGTCCAAATAGCTGATCATGTGGTGATAATGGCAGGTGCTTATATAGGTGATAATGTAAGTATAGGTGAATATACTATAATCCATCCAAATGTTGTGATTTATAATGATACTAAAATAGGTAAAAAATGTCATTTACTGGCAAATTGTGTTATAGGTAGTGATGGTTTTGGTTATGCGCATACAAAAAATGGCGAGCATTATAAGATTTATCATAATGGGAATGTTATTTTAGAAGATTTTGTGGAAGTTGGAGCTTGCACGACTATCGATAGAGCGGTTTTTGAAAGCACTATCATAAAGCAAGGCACAAAGATTGATAATCTTGTTCAAGTAGGGCATAATTGTGAAGTAGGGGAGAATTGTCTTATAGTGGCTCAAAGTGGAATTTCAGGCTCAAGTATTTTAGGTAAAAATGTTACTATGGGTGGACAAAGTGCTACAAGCGGGCATTTAGAAATAGGAGATTTTGCTACCATAGCCGCAAGAGGTGGGGTCACTAAAAATTTAGAAGGTGCTAGGGTTTATGGTGGTTTTCCTATTATGCTTCAAAAAGATTGGTTGAAATTTCAAGCAAAAATTATCACAGCTTTTAGGGATAAACATGAGTAAAAAAATATTTAAAACTATAGAATTACATGGCAGTAAAAGCGGAGAAATAAGTCTTTGTAATCTTTCTAATCCTTATGGTATAGGAAGTAATGATGTCTTAAGTATAGGTGTGGCTTTAAAAAAAGAAAATGGAATAGATTGGAAAATTCATGTTCCTTATGAAAATTTAAAAGATCTTATTCTAGCACTTCAAGAAATAGAAAAAAGTAAAGCCTAGTTTAAAAACTAGGCGTATTTAAATCCCGTTTTCTTCCTGCACTTATAATTAAAACAAAATTAAGTACAATCAAAATATACACAAAAGTCGGTATAGGAAAAGCATCACCATTTGCATAAGAATGAAGTCCAGAAAGGTAAAAATTTACTCCAAAATAAGTCATTAATATACTATAAAAGGCTAAAACACTAGCACTTGCAAAAACAAAAATAAAATAAGTTTTAAAAATAAATCTTAAGTGCAATACCATAGTATAAACTACAATGGAAATCAAAGCCCAAGTTTCTTTTGGATCCCAACCCCAATATCTTCCCCAGCTTTCATTAGCCCAAACTCCGCCTAAAAAATTTCCTATTGTGAGCATTGCAAGTCCTATTATCATAGACATTTCATTAACACAGTGTAGTTTGGTGATGTTTAAATCTATATTTTTATTTTTACCCCTTAAAGCAAAAAGAATTAAACTTAAAATCCCTATAATAAAACAAAGTGCTAAAAATCCATAGCTTGCTGTTATAATTGAAACATGAATATTAAGCCAATATGATTTTAAAACAGGTACTAAATTCCCAATTTGAGGATCCATAAAGCCAAGATGAGCTACAAAAAGCGAAATGCCTGCTAAAAAACTCGCACCACATAAAGCCAAGAGTGATTTTCTAAAAAATATCACAGCACTTATCGCACAAGCAAAAGCTATGTAAATCATGCTTTCATAAGCATTGCTCCAAGGAGCATGCCCACCTACATACCAACGAATGATTAAAGCTAGTGCATGTATGATTACACATATGCTTAAAATGATGTAAAAAAATCTATATACAAAGGCAGATAAAGCAATATTTTTTAATATAGTATAAAAACTTAAAAAGAAAAACACTAACGCAAAGCTAATATAAACAAAAGTTAGATTATCAAAGATATTATAATGATTAAGTAGTATTTCAAGATTTAATCTTTCTTTTGGCGGTAAAACACTGCTTCCATAGTGATTTTGAAAATCTTTTAAAGATTGTAAAATTTCATTTGCATCTTGCCATTGATTATTTTCAATACCATTGCGAACTTGTAAAAAATAGCTAACTAAAAGCATTTGCAAACGCTCAACATCTTCTTTTGCAAAGGGTAAAATTTGCACTGGTGAGTACCATTTTAAACTTTGCTCATTAATATCAGGAAAAATAGTCAAAACTTGACCGCTATAAATATAATATGCATGATTTATTTTTTCATCTAAGGCTAGCAAATCTTTATCAAAGCTAGTTCTTAATGAAGGCTTTTTGCGGTTAGCTTCTTCAATATAATTGCTAAGCTTATATACTCCATTATCAAACACATCATCAAATGCTATGTATTTTTCATTTATATCTGCGCCTATTAATTCTCTTAGCTTGCTTGTTTTGGTAGCTATCATTTTGATTTTTCTAAATTCTTTAGGATAAATCATCATTGCTAGAAAAATTTGATCATAGTGAAGATTTAAAAATTTTTCTTTTTGAGTGATTTTATAAACAAATTCCATTGCTAAAGTATCTAAAGGTTTGATTCTACCATTATGATCTTGCACAAGTAATTTTGCAAAATTTAAAGAATGCTCATAGGAATTCTTTTGTAAATTTGAGAGTAAATTTAAAATTTCATTTTTATTTTCTTGTGCAAAAAGCGGAGTTTGTAAATTTGCAAAAAGCAAAATAAGCAATATAAAACTTTGGCCTTTTTTTAAATAAACACTTAAACGATGAAATCTTGAGTTTTTATCAAATAAAACCCATAAAAATCCTAAAATCAATAAAGTATAACCTATATAAGTAGGGATTTTACCAGGATCTTTATTAACTGAAAGTATAGTGCCTTGCTCATCTTGATCATAAGAGCTTTGAAAAAATCTATATCCACCATAATCAAGAACATTATTCATAAAAATATCATAATCTAAGTTAATATTATTTTGCTCATCTATGATTTGAATTTTTGAAGTGTAAGAAGATGGACTTATAGAGCCTAAATAACGCTCTAGTATAAAATCTTTTAAGTGTAATGCAAAAGGAAGCTTAATTTCTCTTGGTCCCCAATTGATAGTAAAATCTTTTCCTTGTAAGTTAAAATGCACTGCTTGTTTGTTTGTAAAATTTGGATTTAAGATTATTTGTGTATTTGCTTTTTGATAAGTAATATTTAATTTTAAGCTAGCAGGTGTGATAGAATCTTTTTGTGGAGTATATTTGATAGAGCTTATGATTAATTTTTCGCCATTTAGGTCTATAGTTTTTTCAAAATGCTTTTGAGTTAGCGGGGTAAAGCTAATAGGAAATTCAAAACTAGCATTAGTATCAAAATCAGTAATTTTTATAAATTCTTCTCTAGTAACTATGGTGCTAGAGCTTTGATTTTCTCTTATATGCATTCCACCTTCTAAGCCAAAATATCTAGTAAGTCCAGCACCGATTAAAATCACTATAAAAGATAAATGTAAAAGTAAGATAGAGTATTTTTTCTTTTGAAAAAGCTTGTTATAAAATATCACTCCGATTAAATTTAAACCTAGTAATAAATGCAACATATCAAACCAAGCATTATTATAAATCAAAGCTTTAGCTGTGCTAATACCAAAATCATTTTCTATGAAAGTTGCTACAGCGCAAGCTATAGCATATATGCTCATTAGTAAAAAACTCATTGCAAAAGAAAAAAAATACTGCATTTTTAACCTTTAAATATTATTTTCTTTATAAAAATGTATAAGTTTTTGTGCTATGGTTGCTTCGTCTAAATTTTGATTTTCTTTTTGGTTTAAAAACTCCATTGTAGCGTTTAATCTTTTTGCGCTAATAAAACCAGGATAATTTAGCAAAGTTTGGCTGTTTTTGTTTAAAATTACAATAGTAGGGGTGGCTACTATATTATAGATACTAGAAAGTTCAGCTGTACTTAAATCACTTTTATGGTTTTTATAAAATGTATGAATTTTTTTATAGCTTATATTTATATAATAAGAGCTATATTTTTCTTTTATAAGTTCTTGTATTTTTTTATCATTCTTAATTTCTTCTTTTAATTTATCACAATATAAGCAGTGATTTGCACTGAAAATGATTAAAATGTTTTTATCATCACTTTTTATATTTGCATTATCTTTAAATAAATGAGCTATTTCTTCATAAGATTTTTTATCTAAATCATTTGCTTTTTGCAAATTTTCTTTAGAAAATTGTGTGCCACTTGAGATTAAATTAGAATCAAGTTTTTCTTCATTAGAACAAGCTATAAAAAAAATACTTAAAAAACTAAGTGTGAGTATTATTTTAAACATTTAAAATCCTTGAAAAAGTTAGGAAAAGTCCTTATTCGCTATTATAGCGAATAAGGTTATAAGATAGTGTTAAAGAAAGTATAAAGCATTAAAAATAAAAATACCAAACCAGTGATTAGCATTGCAAATCCTGCAAGTTTAGCTAGCCATTGATATGCTTTGAAGTTACTTTTATTTTCATATAAAGTGCTTAATTTTCCACTTTCTTTTAAGCGTTTATACCATACGCTTCTTTCTTGTTTAATCTCTTCTTCACTAATACTTCCTGAAAAAATCACCATATCCATAGGGAAGCGATCTGCTCTAAAATGTGTATTAAAGAAGTGAATTGCAAAAATAAATCCTGTAGCAAGTAAAGCTTCATCAGAGTGAAGTAGGGTTGCTAAGTTGATTGCTTCACCTGGTAAAAATTTACCAAAGAAAGCAGGAAACCATAAAATAAGACCTGAAATACCAATGATAAACATACCCCAAAATACTGCTAAATAATCAAATTTTTCCCAATAAGTCCAGCGGTCAAATTGCGGTCTTGGTCCAAAACCAAAAAACCATTTAAAATGATCTTTCATATCTTTAAAATCTTGCCAATTTGGCATTAAAGAATCAGGACCAAAAGTAGCTTTTAAAACTTTCATAAAGCTTATTTTACCAGTTATTGGATCTCTTGCTACATCACGGCGTTTCCAATTTACAATGATGATTTCTCCAATGTGAGAGAAAAATACTGCAAACATTACTATAGCTGAAATATGATGTATGGTTGCTGCGTTAATGATATCTCCACCCATTAAATCAATCATAGGTTTAGCCCACGCTGAATCATAGAATTTTTGTGGTAAGCCTGAGAATGCAAGACCCAAAAAGCTAGCTGCCATAAAGAAATGTTGAATTCTATGGAAAGTACTAAATCTTCTTACTCTTACTTTATCTTCATGCGCTGCTTTTCTTGCTTCTTTCCATTCTTTAGGATATTTTATACGCATAGCAATTAAACGCAAGCACCAAAGTATAGTATGGGCTCCAAAGAAAACAAATACAGAAATCACCAAAATAGTCATGAATATATAAGCACCATGTAACCCAGGATATTTTTCACCATCGCTATGATCAGCATGTGCCATCCAATTTACGAAATTTTCATTTGCATTTGGATGGCATGATTTACAAGTTTGAACACGGTTTATTGGCGAGAGGGTTGAGTTTCTTTCGCTTGATTTTAATATATTGTGTTTACCATGACAATCAGAACAAGTAGCAACACTTGGAGTTTCACCTGGTGTGCTTAATACCATACCTTTACCATGGAAAGTCATATGAAAAGTTGTGCTTTTTTGTTTATGGCATTGCGCGCACTTTTGATCGACTAATTGTTTTTGTGAATAAATTCCTGAATGTTTTGGAGTGATATGAACAGAGTGACAAGTTGCACAAGATGGTTTTTCTTTTTTCTTTTGTGCATCTTGAGCAGGTAAGAACTCTTGTACCCCATGAGCACTTTTTGCTAAAGCATTACTTGCTTTTTCATGACAAGTTGCACATTTTTGATTGATTAAGTTTTTACTTGCTGCAATATCAGCTCTAATGCCTTTACCTTTTTGAGCATGACAATCACGACAAGATGGGGTATTGCTAAATTTAAATCTTGAGTGGATAGTATCTTTAAACTCGATAACTTCCTTAGCTTTTTCCCATTTAACTGTGTCTATTTTTTCAACTTTTCTACCTGAGGTTACCCATGATTCAATGCCATCAAGCATTACAACAGAGTTCTTATAACCAAGTTCTATAGCAACTGCAGCAGCTTGAGAAGCTTCAAATCTAAAACGATTTAAACCATAAAATACTAAATTTGCATTTTTATCATTAGGTAATAAATTTTGCCAATTTTCCACATAGGTTGATATGGAATTAGGTATATAGCCATTAGTTTGTCTATCTTGCTCTGAATTGACATCAAAAAAATAAGTATTATTTTGATCTAGCATTTCTTGGGCTTGTGCTAAACTAATGCTTTTTACACCTTCTATTGATCCTATTTCTCCATTAGCTTCAGCAAAAATAAATCCTGATGGCGTAAAAAGAGTAAAAAGGACAATAAAAAGTCGAGTGATTAAATTTTTCAAGACTAGCTCCTTATTTTAAGGAAGAATTCTTCATTCTTCCTTTGTTTTATTTACCATTTAGGATATTTTGTGCTTCTTGGATATAAATTAAAGCTTCTTCTATGATTTTCTTAGAATAAGCAGGTCCATGAACACCCCAAGAACCATCTTTTTCTAGTCTATCAGCTATGGCTTGAGCTTGATTAGTTAGGCTTAGTACTTTTGATTTTTGCTCTACTGAAAGTTTTGTTTTTTCAGCAAAAGTTTTATCAATATTTGCTATACCTTTTCTAATTTTCTCATAACCTTCTTTAACAGGATTTTGCCACTCCATTACTTTATCATAAATCATTTCTTGATTGCTAAAGTGAAGTTTTTCAGGCAAGGTTGATTGCACAGGACTATGACAACCACTTGCACCAGGACCCATTAGATTAATATCACTAAAACTAGTTCTACCGCAACTCCACATTAAATCAAGGAAAAATCTACCTTCATCATCTCTGGCTATAGTCCAACCACCAACTTTAGGCGATCTTTCTTTGCCTTCTGGTGGATTAAGTGTTTTTGCTGTTTTATCTACTTTGATATTCCAAATATGCGAAGCTCTAACATTATCAAATCCACCTTTATCAGGGTTTTGAACCGCTCCAAAGTTTTCACAACTCATCATATTTGGCATGTGACAAGCTGTACAACTATCTTTTGCATGAATTCCGCCTTTTTTGAAAAAGCTTGCTTGGGTTTCATGGCAATCTTTACAAGTTTTTTTAAGTTTTGTTTTAGTATAACCACTTTTCCAATCATTAAAAGTTACTTCATGCGGATCATGACAAGTATTACATCTCATACCTTTATCATAGTGTGCTGAAGAATACATTTGAGCACCTTCTGTTCCACACGCAGGACAACTTGATTTAAAATATGCGTTGAAAGGTTTTCTAGGATTGATTTTAGCATCGGTTTCATTGTATGAAAATCTTTGATGACATCTTTCACAATTTGATGGCATACCCGCACCTCTTGCTCCATAAAGATGCGCTCCAGCCCCATGGCATTCCTCACAAGTAATACCTTTTGAGATGGTATGTTTTTGAAGTTCTTTTGGGTTACCTAGTGCTTTATAAAATTCTTCTTTGCTTTTAAAATCAAATTTAAAAGTATGACAGGTTTCACAATATGCAGTAGCAGGTTGGAAAACCGCTTTTTCTTTATAAGTTGCAGCATAAGAGTTTGTTCCCCATACCTGAGAGCCATTTCCTCCAAAATCTTCCATTTTAGTAGGAAAACCAGGTGCAAAAGTAGCTATTTTTTGTGCCATTTCAGGGGTTAAAAATTCACTCCAAAGTCTTGAGAATTGATTACCTCCAGCAGTTAATTTACCACTTAAATCACTCAAATTTCCATCTTCAACATGGTAAGTTCCACGCACAAGCCATCTATCTATAAAACCATATTTTGTTCTTGGTGTTCCAATAAGAGCATAAACATCATTTGGATAAATTCCATCAGGTAAAATAGTAGCTTGAGAATTATACATAGGTTTTTTCAAACCTTCAGCTCCACCAACTTCTTCCATTTCATGCGGAAAACGCACGGTTTTTGCATGGCGAGAGCGTTCCCAAGAAGCATATTGAGCAGGGTGACATTCGCCACATTTTTTTGGACCTACAAATTTATTTGGAAAATCCAAGAAAGATTCATAAGGCAAACGATAGGTAATAGAGGCTTGTTTTAAATCGTGCTCAGCAGCAAATTTAGCTCCATTTTGATTTAAAACCCAGTTTTCCGTTCTATCACTATGGGTAAATTTACCTACCAAACGCCCTTCTTTTTCGTATTTAAAAATAGGGTGGTGTTTGTAAAGATAGTCAAAAAATGCATCTTCTTGAGCTACATATCCATCAAGGGTTCTAGGCTCTGAAGAAGCAAAAGCTTGTGAACTCAAACTTATGCCTAAAGCTAGGCAGGCATAGGTGGCAACCTTAGCTAATTTGTGTTTCATAACTTCCCTTTCATGTAGTTTGTTAAAAGATAAAAAAACTCTTATTTATTATCTATTAACTATTAAAGTATAATTGTGACTATTTTTTAATAAAAAATAACTTAAATTTGTATTTAAATTAATATTTTATTAATATAAAGAATAAAAATTATTAACTACAAAAAAGAAGTATTTAGTATATTAAATTCTGCTAATAGTTCCCACTACCTTACCCACGATCAAAAAATCGCCATTTTGATAATGTACATCTGCATAGCTTAGATTAAAAGAATGCAGATAAACTCCACCTTTATTGCTTTTAAAAATTTGTTTGATAAACAAACCATCTCGAGTATTTACCGCAAAAACTCCACCTTCTTTAAAGCTTTTGCTTTTATCTACTAAGCATAAAGAATCATCTTTGATTTCAGGCTCCATGCTATCGCCTATACATGGGATGATATCACAATCTTTAGAGCCAAAAAAATCACTTAGTTTTTCATCTATAATCACTTCTGAAAAACTTACATTATCATTTAAAGCCCCACCTCCCATAGAAGCGTTAACATCGTAATATTTTAAAACATTATAGTTTAAATCAAGTGTTAAAGTATTACTCTCAAAAGAGTCTTCGTAAAAAAATGCATTGATGTTGATATTTCTTTCATTTAAAAAATGAAGTATTTGTTTATAAGGTATGGAATTTCTAAATTTCATACTATAAAAGGTGTCAGGATTAATATTTAACATCTTAGCTACGTCAGAATCTTTGGCGTTTTTTATACCTTCTTTTTGGAGTATAAATTTAAGTTTATCAGTAATTTCGTTCATTTGCATGAAAATCCTTTTAAATAAAAAGTATTTTAGCAAATTTACTTTTATTTTGCAAGAATTCTTTTAAATTAAAAGATATTTAGCTTCCATAAATTTGGAAGCTAAAAAATTATTTACTAATTAAGCTTTTAATGTATTGATCTACCATGTATAAGCCATTGCCATTATCGCTTATGAGTTTGATTTTATCTACTATACCTCTAAAAAGTGCTTCTTCTTCGTGTTGTTCGCTTACATACCATTGCAAGAAATTAAAAGTAGAATAATCTTTACTTGAAAGCATAAAATCCACAAGATTATTAATAGAAGCAGTAATGCTTTGCTCATGCTCGAAAGTTTTTTCAAATACATCAAGCAATGATTTAAAATCACTATCAGGTTTTTTAACTTCTTTTAATTCTACTTTAGAATCAGTTTCATTTAAATAAGTGATGAGTTTTCTTGCATGATCACTTTCTTCTCTTGCATGTTCAAACAAAAATGCTCCAGCACCATCAAAACTATGCTCATAACACCATGAACTCATACTCAAATACAAATTTGCTGCATACATTTCTTTATTGATTTGCTCATTTAATAAAGCCACTACTTCTTTTGAAAGCATTGTTTCTCCTTATGAATTATTTTTGTTATATTAGTTAGAACTACATTAAAAATACATTAATAAGTATATTCATAAAAATTATAAATTAATATCAAAAGAAAAAACACTACCTTTTTGTGGGCTAGATTGAATTTTTAAAGAACTTTTGTGTAAAGTGAGTATTTTTTTAACTAAAAACAATCCTAATCCAAAAGAGTTGTTGTGTGTTGAGTTTGCTTTGTAGAATTTTTTTGTTATAAATTTAAGATGCTTTTCTTCTATGCCTATACCTTGATCTATGATAGTAAAATTTTGATTTTTGATGATGATTAACACCTCTTTTTTGCTGTATTTTAAGGCATTGTCTATTAGATTAATGATAACTTGTTCTATGAGAAATTTATCCGCTTTAATAAAGCTTGTTTGGCCTTGAATTTTCAACCTATCATCTCTAAAACTTTCTAATAAATTTTTACTTAAAACATATAGGTCAAATTTTTCTAAATTTAAAGAATCAAAATTAAGATTAAAAACAAAATTGAGTTTGTGTGTTAGTTGGTTGATTTTTACGCTTTGTTTGTGAATTTTTTCAAGTAAAAATAATTTCATATTTTCATCATTAGTTTCTTTTAAAGATTGTAAGCTCAAATCTATAACGCTTATAGGGTTTTTAAGTTCATGCGATATAGCGCTGATTACATTACTAAGTTGAGTATTTTTGGTTTGAATTTTCTTAGCTTGCTTTTTGTTTTTTAATTCTTGTTTGATGAGTAATTTTTTAATTTTCAATAAGCGTAAATTTAAATTTTTTAATTCATAAACGAAATTATATTTTAAAATGAAATTAGTATTTGATTTGATACTTTTAACAAACAATAATAATTCTTGAAAATAATTTTTGAAAAAATTAAACACAACAAAATAAAACACAACAAGTACAAGTAAAAAGAAAGAAAAAATAATAATATTTTTAATCCAAAAATTTTGTACCAAAGAGTGTATTTTAGGGTATACAATGATGATATATTGATAGTTTTTGCAAGTATAAGCTTTAAAATAAATTTCTTTTTGCTTATAAAAATCATGGGTAAAATTAGACTCAAAATGATTTAAAAAATAAGAATAATCTTTTAATGATGAAAAAATAACTTCATCTTGTTTGATGATAAAATCTGCCCTGGTATTTTGAGCAAATTGCTTGATATTATTGAAATTTAGTGTATCTAATAACTGAAATTGTAAAACATCATTAAGTGTTTTTAGTTTTTGCTCGTAAGTGCTTTTTACCGTAGTGTTGATATAACTTTCATTGAAAAAATAAAACAATATAAAAAAAGCAATACAAAAAAATCCAAGTGTAAAAAGGAAAAATGTTTTTATTTTTAGCACAATTTATAACCCACCGAGCGCACTGAAATGATATTTTCCTTAATTTGTGGAATTTTTTGTTTTAATCTTAAAATAGCTGTATTGATTGTCTTATCGCTTGTTGTGTCATTTTTCCATACTTGCTCACTTAAAAATTGACGGCTTAGAAGTTGATTTTTGTGATTAAAAAAACACTTGAGTAATTCTACATCTAGGGTTGATAAATTTTCAAATGTATTTGTTTTATAGGTTAATTTTCTCTCTTCTATGTATAAAGTAAAATCTTGATAAGAAATTTGCTCTTTTAGAGTTTTATTTCTTTTGGTTACAGCTTTGATTCTAAATAAAAGCTCATTAAAATCAAAAGGTTTACATATATAATCATCACAGCCTTGCTCAAAACCTTCTAAAATATCTTTTTGTAAAGTCTTTGCACTAAGAAAAATCACAGGCTCCATATAACCTTTTTTTCTTAATTGTTTTATCATCTCTACACTATCGCCACTTGGTAAATTTCTATCCATGATGATTAAGTCTATTTCATTTGTATCTAGAAAATTTTCTAAGTCAAAAAAATCAAAATAGCTATAAATTTTTATATTTTCTTGACTAAGTCTTAGTGTGATTAATTCGTTTAAGTCTTTATCATCTTCTATCAAAATAACATTTAACATATAAAAATTATATCAAAAAATACATGTATCCAAAATGTTTCCAAGTTTTTTTAAATTTTCATTACTTTTTAACTAAGGAGAAAAAATGAAAAAACTTTTAGCTTTAAGTGTAGCTACTTTTGTTAGTCTAAACGCAGCAGAATTAAAAATAGCGGGTTCATCTACTGTCTATCCTTTTACTTCTTTTGTTGCTGAAGAGTATGCTGTTATAAAAAATACAAAAACACCTATAGTTGAAAGTCTTGGCACAGGCGGTGGTTTTAAAGTATTTTGTGAGGGAATTACTGATATTTCTAATGCCTCAAGAGCAATCAAGCCAAGTGAATTTGAAACTTGTAAAAAATCAGGCGTGAGTGATATAGTCGGGATTATGATAGGTTATGATGGTATAGTTTTAGCTCAAAATAAAATCAATGCCCCGTTAAATATAAGCTTACATGAGTTATTTTTAGCTTTGGCTAAAGAAATTCCACAAGATGGAAAATTAGTTCCAAATCCTTATACAAATTGGCAACAAATCAATAAAAATCTACCAAATAGAAAAATTACAATCTATGGTCCTCCATCAAGTTCAGGAACAAGAGATAGTATAGAAGAACTTGTAATGGTAGATATTTCTAAAAAAATTCCTGAATATAAAGGTACATATAAAACTATACGCCAAGATGGAGCATTTATACCAAGCGGCGAAAACGATAATTTAATTGTTTCAAAACTTTCTGTTGATAAAGAAGCTTTTGGACTTTTTGGATACGGATTTTTAGCTAGTAATGATGATAAGATTAATGCTGCTTACATTGATGGTGTAAAAGCTGATGAGAAAAATATATCTGAGGGAAAATATAAATTAGCACGTTCTTTGTTTATATATATGAATGCTAAGAAAAATCCGGAAGTATTTGAATTTGCAAAAATTTATATGAGTGATGATTTAGCTAAAAGCGGAGCAGAATTAGAAAAAATAGGATTAGTTCCTTTGGATGAAAAAACTTTAAAACAAACCCAAAAACATATAGAAGAAAAAGGTTTATTAACTGATGAGCTTGTTAAAGCAGGGAAAGTTTTTTGATTTTTAGGATGAAAAATTGATAAAAGAAAAAATAATAAAATTAACGCTTTTTCTTTGTGCTTTTGTTAGCGTAGTAGTAAGCTTTGCTATTATGCTAACTATTTTAATAGAGGCATTAAAATTTTTTCAAAAAGAAAGCGTATTTACTTTTTTATTCTCAAGTCAGTGGGCAGCAGATGCTGCATTTGTAGGTGCTGATGGAAGTAGCAAGTATGGGGTTTTTGGTGCCTTGAGTTTATTTTGGGGAACTTTTTATATTTCATTAATAGCAATGCTAACAGCCTTACCTTTAGGTGTAATGTGTGCTATTTATCTTGGAGTATTTGCAGGTAAAAAATCTAAAAACTATTTAAAACCTATTTTAGAAATCATAGCAGGAATTCCTACTGTAGTTTTTGGATTTTTCGCAGCCATAGTTGTAGCTCCTTTTATAGTGTGGTTTTTTTCTCTTTTTGGTATCAAAGCTAGTTTTCAAAGTGCCCTAGGTGCAGGTTTTATCATGGGTATTATGATAGTTCCTATAGTGGCTTCACTCTCACAAGATTGCATTGAAGCTGTAAGTTTAAAAAGGATAAACGGAGCTTATGCTTTAGGTATGACTAAAAAAGAAGTTGTTTTTGCAGTAATTTTACCAGAAGCAATGCCAGGTATAGTTGCAGCTTGTCTTTTAGGACTTTCAAGAGCTTTAGGTGAAACAATGATTGTTGTTATGGCTGCTTCATTGCGTCCAAATTTAACAATGAATTTTTTAGAAGATATGACAACAGTGACTGTAAAAATAGTAGAAGCATTAAGTGGCGATCAAGCTTTTGATAGTTCTTTAGCTTTAAGTGCATTTTCTTTAGGGCTTGTGCTTTTTATTATTACATTAATCATTAATATTTTTAGCGTTTATTTGATAAATCGCTTCCATAAAAGGAAAAATTTATGAAAAAACTTTTTAAACAAAGAAAAAAAGCTTCAAAAAATTTCAAAAGATTCTGTAAAATGGGGCTTTATATAAACCTTATTTTTCTTTGTATTTTTTTATCAAGTGTAGGATATCTTGGGATAGGAGCTTTTAAGCAAACTTACATTTATGCCCAGGCTGATAGAAATAGCCCTTCTTATGAACTTTTATCGCGTGCTGAACAAAGGAAAATAAGAACGGGTCAAATTAAAGAAAAATCTTGGCTTTTAGCAAATTCTGAAGTTGATCAATATATGAAAAAAAACTACAATAAATTAAGCGATGAACAAAAGACTTTAGTTGATAAATTAGTTCAAAAGCAAGAAATCAAACTAAGTTTTAATACAAATTTTTTCCTTAATGGAGATTCTAAATCACCTGAAAATTCAGGAATCTTTGCTTCCGTGGTTGGAACTTTACTTGTGATGATGGTATGTATGGCTGTGAGTATCCCGATAGGAGTTGGAGCGGCTATTTATTTAGAAGAATTTGCTCCGCAAAATGTATTTACGCATTTTATAGAAGTATGTATAAATAATTTAGCTAGTATTCCTAGTATTTTATTTGGACTTTTAGGTCTTGGGGTTTTTATTAATCTTTTTGGGATGCCGCGTTCTAGTGCTTTAGTCGGGGGACTTACTTTGGCTATTATGAGTTTGCCTATTATCATTGTTTCAACTAAAGCTGCCTTAAAAAGCGTGGATATTAATATGAAAAATGCAGCATATGCTTTAGGTATGACTAAAATTCAAATGATAAAAGGCATTATGCTACCTTTAGCAATGCCTATGATTTTAACAGGTTCTATTTTAACTTTAGCAGGGGCTATTGGTGAAACTGCGCCTTTAATGATTATAGGTATGATAGCTTTTATACCTGATGTAGCAAATAGTGTTTTTGCGCCAACAAGTGTTTTACCTGCTCAAATTTTTTCATGGTCGGCTATGCCAGAACGCGCATTTTTAGAAAGAACAGCAGCGGGGATTATAGTGCTTTTATCTCTTTTAGTGATTTTAAATTTAGCAGCAATACTTTTAAGAAGATATTTTCAAGGAAAATTAAAATGATAGCAAAAACAACAAATCTAAATTTATTTTATGGTAAAAAACAAGCTTTATTTGATATTAATATGGAAATTCAAAAAAATAAAATCACAGCTTTAATAGGTGCTTCAGGCTGTGGAAAATCCACATTTTTGCGTTGTTTTAATAGGATGAATGACAAAATAGCAAAAATCGATGGTCTTGTTGAGATTGATGGAAAAGATGTTAAAAATCAAGATTTAGTTGTGCTTAGAAAAAAAGTTGGAATGGTATTTCAACAGCCTAATGTTTTTGTAAAAAGCATTTATGATAATATTTCTTATGCTCCAAAACTCCATGGGATGATCAAAAACAAAGATGAAGAAGATGCTTTGGTGGAAGATTGTCTTAAAAAAGTAGGGCTTTTTGAAGAGGTAAAAGATAAACTAAAACAAAATGCTCTAGCGCTTTCAGGTGGTCAGCAACAACGCCTTTGTATAGCAAGAGCTTTAGCTATAAAGCCAAAATTATTACTTTTAGATGAACCAACTTCTGCACTTGATCCTATATCTTCAAGTATTATAGAAGAGCTTATTAAAGAATTAAGTCATAATCTTTCCATGATCATGGTAACACATAATATGCAACAAGCTAAGCGCGTGGCTGATTATACTGCGTTTTTTCATTTAGGAGAACTTGTAGAATTTGGAGAGAGTAAGGAATTTTTTGAAAATCCAAAAGAAGAAAAAACAAAAGCTTATTTAAACGGAGCTTTTGGGTAATTTTTATTTATTTAGAAATTTTGATGATATAATTAATCAAAATTTCTAAAAGGCTTAATATGCTCATAAATCAAACCTATTTTATAGACTCTTGTAATGATGTGGAATTAAATATAAAAAGAGAAAGTAAATTAGAATATAGAATCACTTATGATGATAGTAAAGAAATGAAAGCTATTGTTTTTATGATAGGTGGCGCAGGTTCTAATGCAGATATTTATTTCCTTGAGAGCTATAGACAATTTATAGCTAAAAAATTTGATGTAGTAGTAATTCATGTTTTTCATCATTGTTTTTGTATGCATCGTTCTTTGCAAGATAAATATAGCGCAAAAGC
>NZ_JANQDC010000018.1:0-26415 GCF_024723695.1 Campylobacter sp. S4:11
TCTAATATAAGATTTTAAACAAACACCATCTACACTTAATTCATAAGCTTTTTTTAGATTGTTTTTTAAAGTATCAAGCAAAAGTAAAATTTTAGAATCAAACATATAAAATTCAGCTATTTTTGAAGCAGTTTTGGCCAAATTTTCATCTTCTATTAAAATATATTTTGCCCCTAGTGCATTAGAAAGTAAAATTTCTTCCTCATTCTTAGCATATATAGCAAAATCTATTTTTTCATCTTTTGCACTTTTTATATTTTGCTCATTATAATCAAAACAATTTACATTTGTTTTTATAAAAATATTTTCATAAAAACTAAATTTTTGCATATTTATCAAAGGGTGTCCAAAAATCAACATAATTTTTCCTTTACCTTTAAAAGACAATAATTTCTAAAACCACGGTTGAAAATTTTATAATCTTTCATTCCTTGTAGTTCATCATAAACCTCGCTACCTTTATAAAGCAAAAATGAAGTTTTTTCATCATAAAAACCATTTGAAATTGCAATCAAAGGTTTTATATCCATCAATGCTCTTGAGGTGATTAAATCTACTTTAAAAGGTGGATGATTTTGTAATTTTTCCTTTATAATACTTACATTTATCAAATTAAGTTCAGTTTTGATTACTCTTAAAAAAGAAGCCTTTTTAACACTAGGCTCAAATAGAAAAAAATTACTATTTCCCAAAATACATGCTAAAAATATCGCAGGAAAACCGGCTCCACTTCCAATATCGATAACCTTTTTTTTATCAGTCAAATCACAATAATCTAAAATTTTTATACTATCGATAATATTATCGTCTATGTTTTCAAGGTGAGTTAGATTATGTACAGCATTAAATTTTTTTAGCAACTCTTTATAGAGTGTGATTTTTTGGAAAAAATCATCTTTATTTGCAAAGTCTTTTAAAAAATTTAATTGCTCTTCGTAAGTTTTCAATTTAAATGCCCCATTTGCGTATGTTTAATTTCTAAATAATCTTTATTAAAACGATTTGCTTCAATTAAAATAGGAATTCTTAAATTTACTTTTCCTTTCAAAGAGCTAAGTTTTTCAGGGTTATTAGTCAAAAGATTAATCTTAGAAATCTTATAATATTTGAGTATAAAATCTACTATTTCATAACTACGCTCATCTGCTTTAAATCCTAATTGATGATTTGCCTCTATAGTGTTAAAACCTTTATCTTGTAAAGCATAAGCATTGATTTTATTAAAAAGCCCTATACCTCTTCCTTCTTGTCTTAGATAAATCACCATACCACCATGCTCTTGGATATATTTTAAAGAAAAATCAAGCTGTTCTCCGCAATCACACTTTAAACTTCCTAAAACATCGCCCGTTAAACATTCTGAATGGATTCTAATATTAACTTCTTTTTCTAATTTCCCTTTAAAAATACAAAGATGTTCTTTATCGTTTTCTTTAAAACTTTGTATATTAAATTCTCCAAAACGAGTGGGAAGTTTTGCTATTTCAGAAATTTGAATAGTCATTATTTTACTTTACCTTTTTATAAAAAATATGCTAGAATTTAAGCAATTTTAACAAACAAAAAGGAAATTTATGTTTAAACGCTTTAGAAGATTAAGACTTAATGAGAATATTAGAAGCCTAGTAAAAGAAAATACCTTAAATTTAGATGATTTAATCTATCCACTTTTTGTTGTCAATGGTACTAATATTAAAAATGAAATCACGTCTATGCCAGGTGTGTTTCAAATGAGCTTAGATGAAATTTTAAAAGAATGCGAAGAGTTAGTTAATCTTGGTATTAAAGCGATTATTTTATTTGGTGTATTGGAAAGCTCTAAAAAAGATAGCTGTGGCAGTGATGCATTAAGTGATGATGGTTTGATAGCTACAAGTCTAAGAGCTATTAAGGCAAAATTTCCTGATTTAGTAGTGATTACTGATCTTTGTTTTTGTGAGTATACCGATCATGGTCATTGTGGCATTATTGATCCAAAAAGTAAAAGTGTAGATAATGACTTAACTTTGGAAATTTCAGCCAAACAAGCTCTAATTCATGCCAAAAACGGCGCTGATATGATAGCACCAAGCGGTATGATGGATGGTATTATTGAAACTTTAAGAAAAACCTTAGATGAAAATGGTTTTGAAAATTTACCTATTATGGCTTATTCTACCAAATTTGCCTCAGCTTATTATGGGCCTTTTAGAGATGTGGCTGATTCTGCACCAAGTTATGGAGATAGAAAAACCTATCAAATGGATTTTGCCAATGGTAAAGAAGCCTTATGTGAGAGTTTAGAAGATGAAAAACAAGGTGCTGATATTTTGATGGTTAAACCAGCACTTGCGTATTTAGATGTAGTTAAAGATATAGCAAATCACTCTAAGCTTCCACTTTGTGTGTATAATGTAAGTGGAGAATATGCTTTGTTAAAAGCGGGTCAAAAAACAGGTGTGATTGACTATGAAAAAATAGTGCTTGAAACTATGCTTGCCTTTAAAAGAGCAGGAGCTAAGCTTATTATAACCTATCATGCAAAAGAAATTGCAAAACTACTAAACAAATAAGGATCAAGATTGAATAGTCTAAGTAAAAAAAGTTCTCAAGATATCATCAATGAGTTATCAAGCCATTTAGGCATAGAAAAGCACAATCAAACTATATTTCATCTCACCCACATTAACGATAAAGAAAAAAAGTTAAGCCTAAAAAATGGCCATGAGTTAGCACCTGAACCATGGTTTATAGTAGACGAAAATGATGAAGTTAAAACTATGTTTTCTGTAAAAACCTTAATTGAGTTCTTACAAAATGCCAAAGAAATGCAAAAAGATAATTTTGAGCTTAAACTTGAAAAGGCTATTTATCAACAAATTCCTATTGACTTTAATGATGTTTGGACAGTTGCAATGGATGAGATTAAACATCAAGTAGCCAAAGGTATAAAAGAAGTTAATATTGATTTAGATCAATTAATCAGCAATATCCATGCAAAACATCCTAACTTGTTTATTGATATGAAAGAAATGATGCAAAAGGTAAAGTTAAATGAAAGATTATAAAAGCTTTATTAAATACTCTAAAGCAGGACCTAGATACACTTCTTATCCTACTGCAGTAGAATTTAACACTCAATTTAAATATGAGGATTATATACAAATTTTAAAAGAACAAAAAGCGCAATTATCTTTGTATTTTCATTTGCCTTTTTGTAGAAGCGCTTGTTATTTTTGTGGTTGCAATGTAATATATACTGCTAAAGAAGAAAGCAAAGAAAGATATTTAAACTATCTTTTTAAAGAACTTGATCTTTTAGCAAATATCATCAATACTCAAAGAGAAGTAGCACAAATGCATTTTGGTGGTGGCACACCTACTTTCTTTTGCGCTAAACAATTACAAAGTTTGATTTTAAAAATAAAAAGTATTTTTCCAAATTTTACCCAAGATAGCGAAGTAAGTTGCGAGATTGATCCTAGATTTTTAAATGAAGAACAAGCAGATGTTTTAATCCAAAATGGTTTTAATCGTATTAGTTTTGGTGTGCAAGATTTTGATGAAAAGGTTCAAAAAGAAATTCATAGAATTCAACCTTTTGAATTAACCAAAAATGCAGTAGATATGGTAAGAAAAAAAGGTATTAACTCGGTAAATATGGATTTAATCTATGGTCTTCCTTATCAAAGCCTAGAAAGCTTTAAACAAACTTTAGAAAAAGCATTATTAATCAATCCTGATCGTTTTGCTATTTTTAACTACGCACATGTGCCTTGGCTTAAAAAAAATATGAGAAAATTTGATGAAAGTACATTGCCAAGCCCTGATATAAAGCTTCAAATTTTAGAATATTGTGAAAAATTTTTAACTCAAAATGGCTATAAAATGATAGGAATGGATCATTTTGCAAAACCACAAGATGAACTTTTTAAAGCTTTAGAAAATGGCAGCTTACATAGAAATTTCCAAGGTTATACCACAAAAGGTGGAACTGATTTAATTGGTATTGGCTTAACAAGTATAGGTGAAGGACAAAGACATTATATGCAAAATTTCAAAGATATGCCAAGCTATGAAAAAGCTATTGATGAGGGTAGATTACCTTGTGAAAAAGGCATTATGCTTAATGATGATGATGAACTAAGAAAAGCTGTTATTATGGAACTTATGAGTAATTTTGCCCTTAATATAAAAAATGTAGAAAGTAAATTTAAGATTGATTTTTTTGAGTATTTTAAGCATGATTTAAAAGAACTTGAAGGGCTTAATGAATTTGTCACTATAGATAAAAATTATATCAAAGTTAATGAAACAGGAGTGCTTTTAATACGTAATATTGCTATGTGTTTTGATAAATATCTAAAACGTATTAGTGAAGATAAAAAAGTATTTTCCAAAACGGTTTGATATGTTAAACATTAATGAAATCTCTAATGCTTGCGTAAAATGTGGCAAATGCATACCAGTTTGTACTATACATGAGATAAACCGCGATGAGAGCACTTCTCCTCGTGGTTTTTTGGATCTAATCAGCGCTTATGAAAGCCAAGAACTAGAACTTGATAAAAATCTTAAAAAAACTTTTGAATCATGTTTTTTATGTACAAATTGCGTTGAAGTTTGCCCAAGTCATTTAAGAGTGGATAGTGCTATTGAAAAAGTACGCTTTGATATAGCTCAAAAATTTAGCATAGCATGGTATAAAAAACTTGCTTTCTTTTTTCTAAGACATAGAAGAACTTTAGATATTTTAGCAAAATTAGGCTATGTTTTTCAAAGTTGTGCTTTTAGCTTACAATATAAAAATTTGGGAATGAAAGCCAAATTTAACCTACCTTTAATAAAAAAAGGTCGTTTGCTACCTTCTTTAGCTAAAAAAAGTTTTTTAGCTTCAAATCCTGATTTTATAAATAATCAGGGCGAAAAAACTATAGGACTTTTTATAGGATGTTTATCTAATTATTCTTATACTAATACAGGTTTTGCCTTACTTGAAATTTGCAAGCATCTTAAAATTAATGTTGATTTATTAAAAGATCAATCTTGTTGTGGTGCTCCTCATTATTTTACCGGAGATTTTAAAAGTGTAGAAAAATTGGCTAAAAAAAATATTGTTTATTTTGAAGAAAAATTAAAAACACTAGATTATATCATTATTCCAGAAGCAACCTGTTCTGCGATGATTAATATAGATTATGAACATTTTTTTCATATGCAAAAAGATAAAGAATGGGCAATAAGAGCTAAAAATATTTCTAGTAAAATACTACTTGCAACAAAGTATTTTTATGAATATACTAATTTAGAAGAACTTTTAAAAACAAAGAAAAAAATAAACACAAAAATTGCATATCATGATCCTTGCCATGCAAGAAAAATGCAAGGAGTTTTTAAAGAACCAAGAACTTTACTGAAACAAAATTATGTTTTTAAAGAACTTATTAACTCGAATGAGTGTTGTGGTTTTGGTGGAGTGAGCATGCAAACTGATTATCATAAAAAAGCTTTACAAGTTGGCATAAAAAAAGCTCAAAACATACAAAAAAGTGATGTGGAAATCATTAGCGCAGAATGCTCAGCTTGTAGAATGCAAATTTCAAATGCACTAGAGCATGAAAAAATCTCCACGCAGTTCTTACATCCTTTAGAATTAATAGCAAGATCACTTCAAGATTAGTAAAAACTAATCTTGATTTTTTATGTCTTCAATATTTGATCTATTTTTTTCTATTAAAATTCTATTTTGTTCTATGTTTTCACTATTTTTTTTGCATTCATTTTTTAAGATTTCTATATTTTTATATAAAATCTTTATTTTCCTTTCATAGCGATTAATTAGTAAAAACACTATAAATAAAAATAAAATTAAAATAGCCCAGTTTAAAAACGCCATAATCTATCTCTCCTTAGATATATTAGTATTTTTTATCTTAAATTACAATTCTTTTTAAATTTGGAGAAAGTTTGACTAAAATTTCATAATTAATAGTATTAAAAAAATTAGCCATAACATTTGCATCATTCATAACACAAATTTCCTCACCACCATTTTCACAAGAAAAACTATCCATAGACATTTTTCCAAGTATTTTTTTACCATTAGGAAGAAAAAATTCTTGTTTTCCATCATAGCGCAAAAGTCCATCTGCATAACCTAAATCATAAGTTGCTATTTCAAGATCTTCTTTTGCATTATACATACCACCATAACCAACACTTTGACCTTTTTTTAACACTCTTTGGCTTAATTTTTCAGCCCATAAACTCATGACTTTACGTAAATCTTTACTAAAATACGCATAACCAAATTGTACAAGCCCTACTCTACAATACTCATCAACTTCTAAAGTATTTGCTCTAAATAAGGCTTCAGAATTATGAGAGTGAAATACTAAGTTTTTAGCCTCTTCTTGTAATAAATCATAAATTAATTTTTTAGCGTGTTGGAATTTTTGCTTTTGCACAAAATAACTTGCATCTATTTCATCACTTCCTGCAAAATGCATCATCACTCCATGAAGTTGTAAACTATGATTTTTAAGCTCATATATAGTTTCTTGAATTTCTTCAGGTAAAATTCCATTCCTATGCATATTTGTATCTATAACTAAATGAATTTTGATATTTTTTTTGAGTTTTTTTATATCATTTTTATCATTTAAAGCATAAATAAATTTTTCACTTTCATTGCCATGTGGATGATGGGATAAAATTAAAATATTATCAAAAATATCTTCTAATTCTTTTGCCTCAGCTTCATTTTTTACTGCTATAAAATTTACACCTTTTGCTCTAGCTATAGGAGCTAAAAGCTTAGCTCCATGCCCATAAGCATTATCTTTAAAAACACAAATTACTTTTTCATAACCCCCAGCCTTAGAGGCTATTAAATCAAGATTGTATTCATAAGCCAAGCGATCAATTTTTATATAAGCCATTACTGTTCAGCTAAAATTTGCATTTTATCTTCAACTAGCTTGACATAAAGAACTTTTTCTCCTTTGAATTTATAATTAGTACTGCGATAATCTTCATAAAATCCTATTCTAAAAATTTTTTCATTTTTTTCATTTGGATAAGGACTTATACTAAGTTCTGAAAATTTAATATTTTTTTCTTCTTTTTTTGCGAAAATTCTTTCTTTATTTTTTGCAAACTGTTCATACGTAGATTTATTGTTATGTTTAAAAATTTTTTTATCATAAAAAGATAAATATTTATTGATATCACTTTTTTGCCAACTATCTTTCCAAGCAAATAAATTTGCTAATAAAATAGCTATTTCTTCATGACTTGCTCTTACTTTATTTTTTTCTTCTGTCATTGCATAAGCTTTTCTATCAGCTACTAATTTATTAAAATCTTCTAGCAAATCATTTTGCACAGCAATACAACCTCTAGTCTTATAAGTATCTAAACGCGTTCCATCTAAAGGATAACCATGAATCCAAATTCCACCACCTGTTTTACCTAAAGTTTTATCTAAAACATTTGGATAAGTTGTTGCAAAAGCAAATGGTCCATAATATGGATCACCAGGATAAAATTTCTTTCCAAGCTCATAAAAACCTATAGGAGTTTTTAAATCCCCTTCTACTTCTTTATCTCCAGCTAAACCAGTTAAAACATCTTTTTGAATAAATTTCTTTTCTACTTTGCCATTATTATAATGATAAACTCTAATGATTTTATCACTTTTATTAGTTAAAACGATTGCAACATTTTCTTCATAGTAACCAAGGCTAACATTTTTATCTTTTATTTCATTAAGCCAAAAATCTTTCTTACTTAATTCTTGTTCTAATACCTTTTCAACCGCATTAATACCTTGATTTAAATAAATTTTTGCAAGTTCACTTGCATTTGCAAATACAGCTAAACTAAACAATGCTAATATAACTTTAAACAATTTATACCTTTCTATTAAAATTTAAAACAACAAAGAGCTAATTATAATATTTTTACAATAAATATATTTTTAATTTTTTCCGTGTATAATGTTTATAATTGACTAAAAATATAAAGGAAAATAATGAAAAAAATACTCAGCTTAGCTCTTTTAAGCACTTTTACCTTAGCTAACAACATCACTGTAAATGATCCCTATGTAAGACAAACTCCACCAAATTCTAAAACCACGGCCTTTTTTTTAGAGCTTAAAAACAACTCTAATAAAGATATAAAACTCATCAAAGCTCAAAGTTCATTAAGCGATACAGCTGAAATTCATGATCATATCATGGAAAATGGTAAAAAAATGATGATACAAATCCCTCAAATTACTATAAAAGCTAATTCAAGCACCAAACTTAAACCTGGTGGTAAACATATTATGGTATTAAATCTTAAAGAAAATATCACACCACAAACCAAAGCTAATCTAACGCTTTACTTTGATGATAATAGCACAATTGAACTAAAAGATATCGAGTCAAGAAGCATTAAAAAATAATGAAAAATCTACTTGTCTTTGCCCTAGCTATAGTCTTTGCTATATGCGGGGCTTATTTTTATACTAATTCATCAAATACCGGGAAAAAGAGAGAATTAATCACCACTCTAACGCCTCTAACATGCGATCTAAATACCCAAGAGTGTGAGTATAATTTTAAAGATAAAAAGGTATTAGTAAATTTAAATCCAAAGCCTATAGCCACATTAAACGAGCTTGATTTAAATATCACTAATTTAGGTGAGTTTAAAAAACTCAATGCTAGGGTTTATGGACTTAATATGTATATGGGAGATATTGTTCCACAATTTAAAAAAATCAACAATACTTACCATGCTAAATTAGTTTTAAGCTCTTGCACGCTAGATATAATGCGTTTTAGAATAGAGCTTTTTGATGATGAAACTCCGCTAGATTTTTATTTTGACTTTGATGTAAAAAGGTAAAATATGAAAAAAATAAATATTTTTTTATTAATTGTGGTAATTTTTGGGGTGTTTTTTATATCTGTGCGGTATTTTGAAAATAACAAATACAATTTTCACTTAAATTCTGAAAAAGGCATACTTAGTTTAAAAGATTTTATTGGTAAAAAATTAATTGTATATTTTGGCTATACATATTGTCCTGATGTCTGTCCTAGTGAGCTTGCCTTGATTGCTAATGTTTTAGAAAAAATGCCAAATAAAGAAAAAGCTCATGTGGTATTTATCTCACTAGATCCAGCAAGAGATAGCAACTTAACTCAAACTAATCAATGGGTAAAGTATTTTTACCCAAATTCAACTGCATTAGTTGCTAAAGATGAAAAAGAATTAGAAAAAGTTACTAAAAACTATGGTGTGGTATATGAAAAAATCAATCTTAAAGATTCTGCTATGGGATATTCTATAGCGCATAGTGGCGAGTTTTATTTGATTAATGAAAATGGAAAATTTATTAAAACCATCAAAGATATTAGCTATGAAAACTTTTTCAATGAAATTCAAAAATTCTTAAACGAATAAATTTCTCAATTTATTCGTTTCTTAAAGTATCTAAAATATCTACTTGCGTTGCTTTTTTAGCAGGATAATAAGAAGATAAACTCACTATCACAATAGCACCAAAAAGTGTAGCACAAAAATCAACTAAAGAAAGCTCTAATGGCAATTTACTCATACCATAAACATCACTTGGTAAAGAAATGATGTCAAAATTTCCAAGCACCCACAAAGCTATAGCTGCAAGAATCACACCTGCTATAATACCACTTCCACCTATTAAAAATCCTAAAGAAAAAAAGGTTTTCTTAATCTCTAGTTTACTAACTCCTAAAGAAAGTAACAAAGCTATCTCACTACGACGATTCATTACTATCATCAATAAAGAACTTACTATATTTAAACTTGCAACCAAAATAATCAACATCAATACTATAAACAAAGCTCTTTTTTCCAAAGCAAGCGCTGCAAAGAAATTCCCATTTTGCTCCCACCAACCTATACTAGCATACCTTGCACCCAAAAAAGTTTCAATTTGTTTAATAACTTCAAAGGGTTTATTTGAATACACATGCACTCCATCATAATGTCCTTGGGGATATGACAAAATCTTAGCTAAAGCTTTTACATCTGTATACATATAAGCTTTATCATAGGCTAATAGTCCTGAAGAAAAATCAGCCTTAACATCAAATCTTTTAACCTGTGGGATAAGTGAAAGTCCACTAGCATTTAGATTTGAAAAAATTAGAGTTATTTTTTCATTATAATCAAGTCCGAATTCATCTTTTAAACCCTTACCAATTAAAATATCAAAATTATCTAATTTTTTATCCTCTAAAGCTTGCGCTACTACTTCATTGATCTTTTTTTCATCTTCAAAATTAACCCCAAAAAGCATACCACCTTCTAATTTTAAATCATTTCTTGCTATAACCTGAGTAGCAATATAAGGACTAAATAATAAATTTGGAAATTTAGTTCTTAATTCTTGCAATAATTTATCATCCACACTTGCTCCAAAGCGTGGTAATATAGTGATAGGATAATTCATAGTAAAAAGTTTTCTTTCAAATTCCTTATCAAAGCCATTCATAATAGCCATTGCAACCAAAAGCACGCAAAGCCCTATGCTCACACCTAAAAAAGCTAAAATTTTTGAAAGCATAATAAAGGGTTGATCTTTATCAAAACGCAAATATTTAAATAATAAATAATGAGGGATATTTTTTTGCATTTTCTACTCTTAATATTTTTTTAAGTATTTTAACTTGATTTTTATAAAAGCTAGCTTTGTATTATTTAAGATAATATATAAAGGCACTATTATCATGAAATTCAACTATAAATCTTAAAGGTAAAATTCTCACATAAGTTTCACTTTGTGCACTTGCTTGCTCACTTTTTACAAAGTCTTTTACATCTATTTTTGAATTAAAAAAACAATCAATCAAATCATTTTTATGAGCATTTAAAAAGTTAAATTTATCTAGCTTTGTCATTTTCTCTTCAGTCACCATACCAAAATCATTACGTATTAAAGATTTTAAATCACTTGGTGTATATACTAACTCACAAGCATATTCTAAATTTTTATTTTTACTTTTAGTCATAGCCATAGAAATAGTTTCATTTTGATGATAAAGGATAAAATTTTTATTAGAAAGTTCTGCCCAAAATATAAATTCATCTTGGGCAGTGGCATTAAAAATTATAAGGATTAATAAGCAAACAATTCTTTCCACTTGTCAGCATCAATTTTAAGTTCTACATTTACTCTATAAAGACCATCTTTAAAGTCTTGATCAACTACACTTGCATTTTTAATCAAACCATTTACCTGCGCTGTGATAGTTGAGCTTTTAAGCATTGCATCTTTTACTGTATCTTTACCATTAACTCTTACACCATATAACTTACTAGCTAATTGTCTATAAGCATCGGTGATTGCTGCTCTTTTAGCCAAAGCCAAAGCTTGACCAACAGAAACCGTATTTAAAGGAGCAATACCCTCGCCCACTGCTGTAAAAGTTAGATCATTGTCTGCACTTGTATCATTTGCAAGCATTTTTTCTTCTCTAATGATATTACGCACATCATCTTTGTCTACTTTTTGAACCACAACATCAGAACTTGCAGCTTGAGCAGCTTTAGTTTGATTTGGATTCATACCTCTTTGATCTAGCGCACAAGCACTAAAACCCAAAGCCAAACAAAACATAAAAACAACTTTTTTCATTTTTTACACCTTCAATTTATTTGATTTTATCAAAATAGCAAAAAGTATTCCAAAAATTTTTACTATTCTAAATTTAAATCCATATTAGTTTCAGCATCTAATTCCTCATCTTCTTCTTTAGGACATTTAGCAATGCTTACAACCTCATCATTTTCCACATTAACAACAATCACACCACTTGTATTTCTACCTGCTTTTCTAATACTTTGCATATCAACGCGTATCATCTTACCACTACTTGTTAATACCATTAAATCCATACTTTCATCAACTATAACTATTCCGATTAAATCTTTTGTTTTAGCAGTAAGTTTCATACAAATAACACCCTTGCCGCCTCTACTTTGAAGCCTATATTCTCCGGCATCAGTACGCTTACCTATACCTTTTGCACTTACACTTAAGATTTCTTGAGCGTCATTTTCTATAACAACAGCACCTACAACCTCATCATCTTTTTCTTTAAATTTAATCGCAGTTACCCCTCTACTTACACGACCAATCTCTCTAACTTTAGTGAGTGGGAATTTAATACACATGCCTTTTTTAGTAACTGCAAAAAGCATTTTGCCAACGACAGTATTATCAAGCTCTTCATTAGGTTCAAGCATTTCATTTTCTAAATTTTCTTCATAATTTTGTTCTTGAGTTTCATTTTCATCCCTTGCTACGATAATTGCAGTAACAAGTTCATCATTTTCATCTAAGTTGATCGCTTTTACACCTACGCTTCTAATGTTTTGATATTCACTTAAATTTGTGCGTTTTACGATACCATTTTTAGTAAAGAAGCACAATGATTTACTCTCATCAAAATCAGTAGTTGGGATAATTGCCATAATTTTTTCATCTGCTTGTAAATTAATGAGATTAACCACGGCTTTACCTTTAGCAGTTCTACTTCCTTCAGGAATTTTATAAACTTTAAGCCAGTAAAGCTGTCCGCGATCAGTAACAAACATCAAGGTATCATGCGTATTTGCTGTAAAGAAACTTTCTATAAAATCATCATCATAAGTTGTGACTGCAACTTTACCTTTACCGCCGCGTTTTTGTTTTTCATATTGTTTACTTGGGACACGCTTAATATAACCACGATGAGTGATAGTAACCACCATGTTTTCATTTGGTATCAAATCTTCTATATCAATATCATCATAATCATCTTCAATTTGAGTGATTCTTGGTACATCAAATTTTGTTCTGATTTCTTTTAACTCATCTTTGATTAAATTTTCAAGCAAAGTCTCACTTTTTAAAATTTGATCAAGTCTTTCAATTTCTGCTAATAATTCTCTTAATTCATTGTCAATCTTTTCTCTCTCAAGTCCTGTTAAACGGCCTAGTTTCATATCTAAAATCGCATTAGATTGAAGTTCACTTAGGCCAAATTTTTGCATTAACAAATTTTTAGCCGTTGGATTATCAGGAGAGTTTTTAATCAAAGCTATCACTTCATCAATATTATCTAGTGCAATTTTTAAACCTTCTAAAATATGCGCTCTAGCTCTAGCTTTTTGCAATTCATAAATAGTTCTTCTAATAATTACAGTTTTTCTATGATTTAAGAATAAATTTAAAAGCTCAATTAAAGAAAAAACTTTTGGTTCTTTATTATGTATAGCAAGCATAATAACACCAAAAGTACTCTCCATAGTAGTGGATTTAAAAAGATTATTTAACACAATCTCACTCATAGCATCACGTTTTAACTCAATTACCACGCGAATTCCTTCTCTATCGCTCTCATCTCTAACTTCAGCAATACCTTCAATTTGTTTTTCTTTAGCAAGTTCAGCAATTTGCTCTATTAATCTTGCTTTATTAGTTTGATAAGGAAGTTCATCTATAACAATAATATCTTTATTAGCTCTTTTTTCAATATGAGTTTTTGCTCTTACTTTTACCCTACCACGACCTGTGCGGTAAGCTTCTATAATACCTTTTTTACCAAAGATAATACCACCAGTTGGAAAATCAGGTCCTTTAATAAATTGCATTATTTCTTCTAAGCTTGCATTTTTATTATCAATTAAATAAAGTAAGCCATCAATAAGCTCATTTAAACTATGCGGAGGAATATTAGTAGCCATACCTACTGCAATACCGCTTGAACCATTGAGTAATAAATTTGGCACCCTAGCAGGTAAAACATCAGGTTCATTCATTGAATCATCATAATTTGGTATAAAATCAACCGTGTCTTTTTCTATATCACGCAAAAGCTCTTCAGCTAAAATCGTCATCCTAGCTTCAGTATAACGCATCGCAGCAGCGCCATCTCCATCAATAGAACCAAAGTTTCCTTGTCCATCTACACTTGGGTAACGCATAGAAAAATCTTGCGCCATTCTTACTAAAGCATCATATACAGCTGTATCACCGTGTGGATGGTATTTACCGATTACATCACCCACTATACGCGCTGATTTTTTATACGCACTACGACTTCCCACACCTAAATCATTCATAGCATATAAAATTCTTCTATGAACAGGTTTAAGCCCATCTCTAGCATCAGGTAAAGCACGACCTATAATAACACTCATAGAATAATCTAAATAACTACTTTTTATAGAACTTTCTATATCTATATTTTCAATATCTGAATCTTTAGTAAAAATATTTTCCATAAAAATCCTTAAAATTAATGCCTATATTGTATCAAATTTTGCATTAGCTAAAACTAAAGCAAAAAGCACTTCAATATTATTTTTTTCTAAAAACTCTTTTGCTTCAAGTAAACTTAATCCTGTAGTTACCACGTCATCTACTAAAATTACAGGGTATTTTGGATGCCTTAAAAGCTTATAAGATCTTTTATTATCTTTACGAAATTGCAAACTTTTTCCACTATATTTAAATTCTGAACTAGCTTGCAAAGTATAATACATAGGTTTTATAAATTGAGTTTTTAAATGTTTGGTTAAAATAGCAGTATGAGAGTAGTTTTTATATGTTTTATCATCCAAGGCTATAGCATTAATTTCACAAGATGGTTGAAAAAAATCTTTAAATTTAGCAAAGCTTAATTTTGCAAGCGCATTTAAAACAAAATATCCTTGAAATTTGTGTTTAAAATAAATTAGATGTTTAATTTGTTCATATTGATAAAAATAATAAACTTTAAAATTTCCCTCAAGTTCTCTTATGCCCAAAGAATATTCTAAAAGTTCTTCCTTGCAAGCTGGACAAAAGCTCGCAAAGGAAAATCCATGACAATTAAAACACCTCACAAAGAGCTGATAATATCTGCAGATTTATTAGCCACTTGTTTTATAAGAAGCTGAGTAAAAAAAGGTAGATCTTTGATATTATAAAAACCTTTAACTTCTTGTTTGGTTTTAATATTAATAGTTTTATTAATATTAATATCTTTTAGTGTTAACTGACTAGCAATAATTGAAAATAAAGAATCAGAATCAAATTTAGAATAAAAATCATTAAAACTCAAATCTACTTTTAAAACATAAGGAGAATCTTGTGTATCTTCCACTACAACTATACCTCTATTTTCTAATTCTTCTTTTAAAAACACATAAAAATAGTAGTTAAAATTTTCATTGATGTAATAATTGCTTCCATTAGAAGAAGAATATTTTAAATTCTCATTTAAATCATACACTCTATGAATATAAACTTTTTTCAAAGAAACACTTTTATCAAGCGTTCTTTTATTTGCACAATACTTAAGCCCTACATCACTAATATATACAAGGCCTTTAATTTTTGCTTCATAAGCTTTAGGACTAGAAGGATTATAACACTCTGCTTGAATTTTTATAACTTCATTAACCTTAGCTACACCTTGATTTTTAGAATTTACCGCACAAGCACTAAAAAATAAAGCTAGAGTAAATATAAATATTTTTTTAAGCATCTTCTTTCCTTAGAATCATCTTTTTAAAGATTATTATTTTTTTGAAATAGCAAAAATTATACCAAAAACAAATAAATTTTACTAAAACTTACTTTTTTTCACACAAGAAGAATTTTATATAAAAAAAATTATATAAAAATTGACATTTAAATAAAAATTCATTTAGAATATGTTACAAAACTACAATATTTTAAAGGAGTTGTTAAATGAGTTCAAATACAAAAACACTCATAGTCATTGCTGATTTGGTGTTATTTATCGCTTTGCTTTATTTTTCCCCTTTTGGTGAAACCAAAGTAAATCAAGGTTTATCTTTGTTAATCTTTATTGCTGTTTTATGGCTTAGCGAAGCTTTACATGTTACCATTACAGCTATTTTAGTACCTGTTTTAGCAGCTATTTTAGGATTATTACCTACCGCTAAAGCTTTAACCGGTTTTGCTGATTCAAATATTTTTTTATTTTTTGGTGGTTTTGCTCTGGCTGCAGCTATGCATCATCAAAAATTAGATAAACTGATTGCACATAAAATTTTAACCCTCGCAAAAGGACATTTGGGTTTATCAAGTTTATATATTTTTATTACCACCGCATTTTTATCTATGTGGATGAGTAATACTGCAACAGCTGCCATGATGCTTCCACTTGCTATAGGTATGCTAGCTTCACTTGATCCAGAAAAAGATAGAAATACTTATGTTTTTATTCTTTTAGGTATAGCTTTTAGTGCGAGCATAGGTGGTATAGGCACTATAGTAGGAACCCCGCCAAATGCTATCGTTGCTACTCAATTACACATTAGCTTTGCACAGTGGTTAAAATATGGTATTCCTATTGTTTTAATCTTCTTACCTGCAATGATTTTAATTTTGTATTTTATGTTCAAACCTAAATTTAATCTACAAGTTGATTTACACACTGAAAATATAGAACTTACAAGACCTAGAATCATCACTTTAGTGATCTTTTTAGTGGTTGCATTATCTTGGATTTTTAGTGGCAATATAGGTCCCATCATTACAAGTATTTTTGGACATAAAATAGCAAATCTTGATGCAATCATTGCTTTATTAGCTGCTGTTTTAGTATGTGCTTTTAAAGTGATAGATTGGAAAAATATACAAAAAAATACCGATTGGGGTGTATTAATGCTCTTTGGTGGAGGTATTACTCTAAGTGTGGTACTAAAAGATTCAGGTGCTAGCAAAGTTATGGCTGATACTATTATTTCATTTATAGAAAATGGGCATTTATTTGTTATAGGTTTAATCGTGGCCTTTTTTATAGTATTTTTAACTGAATTTACCTCAAATACTGCTTCAGCAGCCTTACTTGTGCCTTTATTTATCTCTATAGCAGATACCTTAGGTGTTCCTGCTTTAGGTCTTGCTTTAATCATTGCCATCGGTGCTTCTTGTGCTTTCATGCTACCAGTTGCTACACCACCAAATGCTATAGTTTTTGGTACAGGGCATATTAAACAACAAGAAATGGTAAGAGTAGGAATTATACTAAATATATTCTGCTCAATTAGCCTTGCTGTGATTGCTTATTTCTTCTGGTTATAATCTTTTAGTCCTTTTGGACTAAAAGATCTTTACATCTTAAAATATAATTTTCTACATTTTCACTTTTATACAAAGCTTCTCTTATACATACGCCTGCTAAATTTAAATCTTTTAAGTGGTTTATAGTTTGAGTATTTATGCCACCTATGGCATAAATGGGTAATTTTGAAACTTCTAATAAATCTTTTAAATTCTTAATACCTTTTGGAGTCAAATCTGCCTTACAAGAACTTTCAAATACATGTCCAAAAAAAGCATGATTTGCTTTAAGCTTACAAGCTAAATCTAATTCTTCTTTAGAATGGATGGAAGTACCCAAAAGCTCAAATTTTTTATAGCTTTGTGGGTACTTTTGTAAAACAAATAAAGGAGCGTGAAAAAATTGATGATTTAATTTCAAACAAGCTTCATAATGATAATGCAAAAAGCAAATCTTTTGAGTTTTATTAAAAATTTTTAATACTTCTTTGGCTAATTTAGTATATTCTAACTCATCTAAATGTTTTTCTCTAAGCACTAAAGCATCAATACTACTTTGGCTTAACTTTTCAATAAAATTTAAAAAATCTCCTTGGGTATTTTGACTATCGCTAATAGCAATGATTTTTTTATCCCACATAAATACTATCACTCATTATAGCTTGTAAATTTGCATTTTTTAGCATAGCTAAAACCTCATCAACACTACGTATATCACTAATTTGAAACTGATCATCGCCTTTTTTATCACCTTGATGTTCACCCACTCCCACGCTCACACCTGCACTCATTTTAGTAGCTCCAAGTTTAATAACCCCATCTCTAAAACCTGCTCTTTCACGCGTAGAAATAGTAATACTTGCAAAAGGTAAAAATAATCTATAAGCACATAAAACCTGCAAAAGTCTTGTTTCGCTTACATCTTTTGGATGAATTTTTTTATTATTAATAATAGGTCTTAATCTAGGGATAGATAAAGCTATTTCAGCATGAGGGTATTTTTGCTGTAAAAAATACGCATGTAAAGCCGTAGCAAAAGCATCTTTTCTAAAATCATCCACGCCAAGTAAAGCTCCAAAAGCAACCCCTCTCATACCTGCTTTTAACGCTCGCTCTTGTGCATGAAAACGATACTCAAATACACTTTTTTCACCTTCAATATGAATTTTAGAATAAGTTTTTTGATTATAAGTTTCTTGATAAACACTTACATATTCACAACCCTTTTCATGAAGCAGTGCATACTCATCTACATTCATAGGATAAACTTCAATCCCAACGACCTTAAAATACTCTTTTGCTATCTCACAAGCTTTGGCAAGATATTCTACGCTAGCATATTCCCTGCCCTCACCTGTTAAGAGTAAAATTTCTTCCAAGCCACTTTTTTTAATCTCTTGCATTTCTTTGTGAATTTCAGCCTCGTTTAGCTTAGCTCTTTTAATGTTATTTCCTTTTTGAAATCCGCAATAAGTACATTTGCTATTGCAAAAATTAGAAAGATATAAAGGTGTAAAAAGTGAAATGGAATTTCCAAAATATTTTTGAGTAATCTTACTAGATTTTTGTGCTAAATCTTCTATGAAAACTTCTGCTGCGCTTGAAAGCAAAGCTTTTAAATCATCTATGTTAAGATAATCTTTAGCTAAGGCTTGTTTTACATCAAAAGCGCTAAATTTACTTTCATCAAAAATTTCAACTTCTTTTAAAACCTTAGTTAAAATTTCACTTTCAATACTTTGCATATGAGGATATTTTTGCATTTTAATCTCTTAAAAAACCACTCAAAGGCGAGCTTGCACTTGGTGTGCTTTCATTTGCTATACCTGCTAAATACGCATTATATCCTGCATCTATAGCTAAAGCAAAAGCTTTTGCCATTTTTGCTACATCTTTAGCTTGAGCTATGGCAGTATTTGCCATCACTGCGCTTACTCCCATTTGCATAGCTTCACAAGCTTGCGCTGGATTTCCTATACCCGCATCTACTATAATAGGTAAGCTAATTTCATTAAGTAAAATTTGTATGAATTCTTTAGTTTTTAAGCCTTTGTTGCTTCCTATGGGAGCTCCAAGAGGCATTATAGCAGCAGCTCCTGCATTAGCCATAGCACGCGCTGCATATAAATCAGGATACATATAAACTAAAGGTGTAAAACCCTCATTTGCTAAAAGTTCCACCGCTTTTATACTTTCATAATTATCCGGTAATAAATATTTACTATCGCTAATTACTTCAACCTTAATCATATCACCACAGCCAAGCTCTCTTGCAAGTCTTGCTATACGCAATACCTCATTAGCATTTCTTGCACCTGAAGTATTTGGTAAAAGCTTGATATGCTTTGGGATAAAATCAAGTATATTTTCTATGCCTTTATCATTTACTCTGCGCAAAGCTAAGGTGATAATCTCAACTTTTGCTTCTTTAATGGCTGATTTTATAAGCTCAAAAGAAAATTTTCCAGAGCCTAGAATAAACCTGGAATTAAACTCATATTTTCCTATTTTTAATTTTTCCATTACTCGCTCGCTAAAAGTTCTAAAACTAAATTTGCTTGATGTCCTGCGCAAATATTTACACGCGGTGCCATAAGCCCATTGCCTACTTTTGCCTCGTTTTTTAAATCACCACAAACATAAAAGTTTTTTGCAATTTTTCTTGTTTGTATGCTATTACTATCGCCATATCCTGCTAAGCCAGAAGCACAAATTAATGTTTTTTGAGGATAGTGTTGGTGAAAATTTTGCGCTAAAAGAGCTTTGTATTTTGCACTATCAAAGGCTTCACAAACTATATCATCATTTGTAAAAAGCTCAGCTATATTTTCTTTTTCTATTTTTAAAACTTGTGCAAACACTTCTATAAAAGGATTAATCTTACTAATTTGTTCTTTTAAAGCTTCAGCCTTAAATTTACCCAAATCTTCCACCATATAAGCTTGACGGTTAAGATTACTTGGCTCAACCACATCAAAATCAATCAAATGAAGCCTACCAACCCCGCTTCTTGCTAAATTTATAGCTATATGCGAGCCAAGTCCACCAAGTCCACACACTGCCACACTTGCCTTTTTAAGCTTATTATGAAGTTTTGGAGTATGTCTTGCCCTCATCATCGCATCAAGAGCTTCATATGGTGGTAAAGTATTTTTTTCTATACAAAAAAGCTCATCATTTTCTTTTAACTCCAAACTTTCTTTTGTTGCAAAACCATTGACTATCCATACATCATTTTCATTTTTACTCACACTTTGAAAAAATTCCAAAGTGTTTTTAAAATGCGTGTTTATCATACTACCATTAAATTTAATTCTCATCAACCACCACCTACAAAAGTAACAATCTCTACTTTATCATTTTCTTTTAAAACCAAATTTTCAAATTTATCCCTTGGGATAATTTCTCCGTTTAATTCTAAGGCAATAAATTCTATTTTTAATTGCTTTTCTTTAACATAATCCATAAATCTAAGCTCTTTTAACTCAAGCTTTTGCCCATTGATAATCATGTTTTTTTCCTAGTTAAAATTCTCCAACAAATCTTTAAAAACTAAATACAATTTTTCAAGTTCTTCTATACTCACTCTCTCATCAATGGCATGAATTCTACCATTGCACACGCCAAATTCTACTACTTTCACACCAAACTCAGCAAAATATCTTGCATCACTTGTGCCACCTTTGGTGTTAAGTTCTGGCACTATTTGGGTGATTTTTTGTACACTCTCATTTAGCTTTTGTACGATTTTAGAGTCACTTTGTGTTAAAAAAGGCTTTGAACTTTGATTCAAACACAACTCATAATCAAGTCCTTCACAAGTCTTTTCTACATAAGCTTTTACATCTTCTAAGCTAGTTTGTGGAGAATTTCTTACATTAAACATTAATTTTAAATCATTTGGGGTTACATTGCACACTTCCATACCACCGCGTATATCAGTAATGACAATTTTAGATGGTGCAAATACCTCATCACCTGGATCAAGATCAAATCCTGCTAAAAATTTCAAAGCCGAAGCAAAATTATGCACAGGATTAATACATTTTTGCGGGTATGCTACATGACCTTGCTTACCTTTGATAAGTAATTTTGCATTAATAGAACCACGACGCCCTATTTTAATACTATCTCCAAATTTTTTATCACAAGTTGGCTCAGCAACCACAGCAAAATCAGGTAACATATCTTTTTCTTGCATAAATTTAAGCACTTCAAGCGTGCCAAATTTAGCCTCACCTTCTTCATCGCTTGTTAAAATTAATGAAATTCTTCCTTTGAAATTTTCTACTTCTTTAACCGCACACATAAAAGCAGCCACGCCACTTTTCATATCTTGTGCGCCTCTTACATAAATAAATCCATCTTTTTCTAAAGGCTCAAAAGGATCACTGCTCCAACCCTCTCCTGCAGGCACTACATCCACGTGTCCGCCAAAAGCCAAATGCTCGCCATCATCACTAAATTTTTTAGTCAGCAAAAGATTTTTCACACCTTCTTTTTCTATAAAAAAAGCTTCAAAATCACTTAACTCCACTGCGATATAATTTAACGCTCCATCATCATCTGGGGTGATAGATTTAAATTTACTTAATTCTTTAAAAATTTCAACTACTTGCATGTTTTATCCTATAAAAGCTTTATACAGCATAGAAAGAGCAAAATACTCTAAAATAAATGCTGAAAAAAGATTAATGTAAAATATATGTTTGTTTTTCACAAGGGCTTTGAATTTAGACACAAAAAACGATAGAGTAAAAATCCAAAACACAATAAAACCCACCAAACCAAAAAGCAAGGCAAAAGAGTTTTTACTCTGCATGCTAAGCCCTGCTACACTCACCCAAAAACCTATAACATAAGGATTTGTAACATTTAAAAAAAATCCTTTACTAAAACCTTTTAAAGGATGTGTTTTATTTACCTTGTTAAGATCGACTTTTCTTGTTTTTCTTAGCATTAAAAATACCATAAAACTCAAAAAGAAAAAGCCAAAAACCGCTAGTATTTTATAAAAAAATTCATTATTTGCAAAGCTTAAAAGCCCAAGATTAATCAAAATCAAAAAAAGTATATCAGCACTTAAAGCACCGAGCCCAACGCAAAAAGCATTTTTAAAAGAAGACAAAGCAGTATTTAAGATCAAAATATTTACAGGTCCAAAAGGCACAGACACACCCATACCTAAAACTATGCCTTGTAAGATTACTTCTAGCATTTTTCTTCCAAGAAATTTTCTATATCCGTTTTGATTTTATCAATGGCTGTGCAAACATCTTCTATATAAACTTTAGTAAAATTGCTTTCTAAATATTTATCCTCATCAAGATTGTTTAATATGCTTTGCTTACATACTCTTGCATACTCTCCCACGGGTAAAACCTGCCCACTTGTACCTATACATACAAACAAATCGCAATTTTGTAATTTTTCATATAAAATTTTATAATTTGGTGCCATTTCTTCAAACATCACGATATTGTGCCTTACACTTTTGCTTTGACATTTAGGACAAATTTTATCATCACTACTTTCATAGCCTATGTTAAAAATATTTTCACACTCTAAACACCTAAGTTCAGATAAAAAACCATGCAAATGCACCACTTCTTCACAACCTGCTCGCTCTAATAAATCATCTACATTTTGCGTTAAAATGCTAATTTGTTTTGGAAATTTTTGTTTTAATAAAGCGATGATTTTATGTGCATAATTTGGCTTAACACTAGCTAGTTCTTTTCTTCTTTTATTATAAAATTCTAAAACTTTTTTGGGATTTTTTCTAAAGCCAGTTGCAGAGCAAACTTCCATCACATTATGCTCTTCCCAAAGCCCACCATTAGCTCTAAAAGTTTTTATACCACTTGGAGCAGACAAACCCGCTCCACTTAAAATCATCACTTGTTTCATTATTAAACCTCATTTATAAAAAATGTCAATGAGTATAATTTTGTTTTTTTCTAGCAACTTCTTTAATAATTTCCCAGTTTTCTTTGTAACTTTGAATACATTGTAATTTAACCTTTGTACATTTTTCATCATCTAAACTATCTGCATAACTCATAGGTATAATATAACAAATTCCAACTTGTTTATCTACTGCAACATAAATATCACAATCTTTACTTGTAATGCGCTTACCTTTATTTCTTTCATGTGTATGGTCTATACCTTGCCCTCCTCTATCTCTGTCTTTAAAACTAATAACATCTCCGCTAGAAATACCTTTGATTTGTATTCTTAAAAGAATATTTTCAAAATCCACAATAGCATCATATCTGCTACTTCTTACATCTACATTTGAAGCATTAAAACCAGCTAAAATTGCTCTTGCTATAAACAAAAATTGCGCACTATCTCCGGCATTTGCAGTCATCACGCCAGAATTAATATTCAACAAATTTGTGGAAAATCCATCAATAGTTGCAACAAAAAGAGATTTTTCTAAAACCTTAGAAAGCTTATTTTGTATAAATTTAAATTTTTTATCATCACTAAATGTTTTTTGAATATGTGCCAACGCAACATCTTTAAGTTCTGAAATATTTATTTTTTTGGCCGCTTCTATAAAAATTTGCGTTTCCAAAAACCGCTCAACATCACCCTTATATAATATTTCCTCGTTTGCAATATCTATAATTTTACTTTTCTTATATTCAAGTTTTTCAAATTTTTGTAAAATTTTTACTTTAAAATTTTCATCATCAAGCAAAGTCATATATCTTTTTCGCAAATATTCCTTTATTTCTGCTTCGTTTGGTTCTGTGTTTTTAAATTCACTTGGTTTTTTGTTAAATTCCTCAATGTATTCTTTTATAAAACCTTCCATTATAAAACCTCTTTTATTTTTTTAGCTATTGCCTCTATTACACTAACAGAAACACTATTGCCTATTTGTTTATATAAAGAAGCATTTGAAAGCGTATCAGGCAAATTAAAGCTATCAGGAAATCCTTGAAATCTAGCACACTCTCTGGGAGTTAATTTTCTAATATCTCTACTATCAATCACTAGCGGAACATTATGTCCGCCAGTACCCATATTTGCAGTTAATGTAGGACATAAATTTGATTTGTTCTCTCTAACATAATGTCGCCTCCATTGATAAAGAGTATTTTTGTTTTTCATATTCTCTTTTAAAATGTCATAATATTTTGTATTAATATAATAAAATTCTTCACTAGTCTTTTTATCTAACAAATCTTGAATATTTTTGGTGAGTTTAACTTCACTTGGAAAATTAAATTCTTCATAAACATTAAAGTCCAAAAAACCAATCATATAAATACGCTCACGATTTTGTGGAATGTTTCCATATTTTGCAGTGTTTAAAATTTCGTACTTCACAAAATAACCTATTTTTTGCAATTCTTGCAAGATGATCTTTAGAGTTTTTCCTTTATCATGCGTTTTTAGATTCTTAACATTTTCTAAAAATACTACTTTTGGTTTAAAGTATTCTAGATACCTCAAAATACCAAAAAATACATTACCACGTTCATCATTAAAACCCTTACGATATCCAGCTACAGAAAAAGCTTGGCAAGGAAAACCTGCAGTTAAGATATCTATACTTGCTAATGTATTTAATTTTACATCATTAATATCTTTATTTATAATTATATTTTGATGATTGGCTTTGTATGTCTCACAAGCTTTTTGATCTATCTCAACCGCCCAAGCACAATCAAATCCTGCTTTTTTAAATCCAAATTCAATTCCACCAACACCAGCAAAAAGACTTCCTAAAACCATCTTATTTTCTTGTTTTTTCATCTACAACCTCACCACCTTAGCACCAAAACCACCTTGATTAATTGGTGCGTCATTAAAGCTTTTTACACTCTTGTGGACTTTTAAAAACTCTTTTACCGCAAAAGCTAGTTTTCCCGTGCCTATACCATGATAAACTATCACCTCATCAAAACCTACTATCAAAGCATCAGAGATAAATTTATCTAATCTTTCAAGTGCCTCATCACTTCTTAAGCCGTGCAAATCTAAAGTCATATTTAAAGCGCTTGGACGGGTTATATTAACACTTGATTTTACCTTTTGTGTTGGGGTTTGATTGCTTTTTTTAAGAAGCTTTAAAGGCACACGCAAACTCAAACCATCGCTTTGAATCATCGCATCATTTTTTGAAATTGCAGTGATTTTGCCTTTGATTTTTTCATATTTAACAAAATCCCCCACCCTAAGTTCTTCATTTTGCTCCATACTTGGTAAAACAATGCTTTTTTTAAGCTCATTAGCTTTGTTTAAACTTCTTTGTTTTTCTTTAATATCTTTTAGATTTATCGTTTTTTTAGCTTCTTCTATGGCTTTGTGATATTTAAATTCTAAATTAGAAACAAGCTTTTTAAATTCTTGCTCATTTTTTTCTTTTTGATCTTTGAGCGAAAGTAAAATTTCATCTACCTTAGCTTCTTTTTTCTCAAGCTCTTCATTTTTTTTGCGTAAAGAAAGTTCAAGATTGATATTTTTACTTACCATTTCTTCTAAATTTTCTTTATCTTCACCATAAAGTTTTTTAGCATTTTGCACTAAATTTGCACTTATGCCATATCTTAAAGCTGTTTCAAATGCATAAGATTTACCTATAGTACCTTTTAAAAACTCATATTTTGGGCGTGATAATTCCTCATCATACAAAGCAGCGATGAGTTCAACTTGTGAATTTTTAGCCAAAAGCATAGCAAGGCGTTTATGGTGAGTTGTAATGATGATTTTATTATCTTGTTCTAAAAGCTTAGAAATAAGCTCAGTAAATAAGCACGCAGCTTCTTCAAAATCTGTCCCAAGCTCTATCTCATCAACCCCCAATAAAACATTTTTCTTACCCAAAAGCTTAGAAAAATGCAACATTCTTCCCGCAAAAGTAGAAATATCATTTTTTACATTTTGCGGATCTTCTAAAATCGCATCAAATTCTTTGAAATTTCCTATTTGGCTTTTTTGTGCATTAATTCTCATAGGAAGCAAATGCTTTGCAAGCAAAGCTGCACTTAAAATTCCTTTTAAAAGCATAGACTTACCACCTGCATTTACACCTGTGATGATTAAAACTTTTTTATTAAACTCTATATTAACACTTTTTGCATTTTTTAAAGCCGGATGTGCGAAGCTATATAAGCTTAAATTATTAGAACTATCAGCTAAAACAAACTCATAATCATGTTTTTTAGCCATCAAAACTCTAGCACTATAATGATCAAATAAATCAAAAGCATTATTGATAAATTTCAAAAACATCAAATTTTTATAAAAAATTAAGCTGATTTTTTTAGCATACTCATAAAAAATTTCTTCTTTAGCATCTTTGATTTCAT
>NZ_JANQDC010000019.1:0-24978 GCF_024723695.1 Campylobacter sp. S4:11
GGAGGCTGCGAATATTTGCTTATAACATGTAGTAGAGTTTTTAGTAAAAATGAAAATAAGTTATTATAAAAAATGTGGGAATTTTGTGTCAAATATAAAGAAAATAATATTTTAAATATAGATAATAAATAAGAAAGTAAAAGAAAAAACAAATAATTAAAGATAAAATATGATTAGATAAATTTATGATCAAAATATATGAAAACAATAATATTGATTATATTGTAAGATAATATAAATATATTATCTTTTTTGTTTATTAAGAAGATTCACACTTAGTAAAACAATAAAACTAAAAATTAAAAGTATGAGACTATAAATATGAGCTGTGGCAAAATCTAAATTTTCCATACTTTCATATATAGCAATACTAGCCACTTTTGTTTCTCCGCTTAAAGAACCACCTATCATTAATACTATACCAAACTCACCCATAGTATGTGCAAAACTTATTACCAAAGCACTGAGTATAGCTGGTTTGATACTAGGTAAGATTACTCTAAAAAGCGTAATGAAAGAATTTTTTCCCAAAGAAAAACTAGCCTCTATAATATTTTTAGAAATCATAGACATTGCATTATATAAAGGATTAAACATAAAAGGTAAAGAATAAATACAACTTGCTATCACCAAACCTTCAAAGGTAAAAGCTAAGGTGATATTAAAGTGTTTTTCTAAAAATTCTCCAAAAAAAGAGTATTTTGAAAATAAAATCAATAAGTAAAAACCAACAACAGATGGTGGTAAAACCAAAGGTAAGGTTATTATAGTTTCTAGAATTTTTTTTGCTCTAAATTGCTTAAAAGTAAAAACCCAAGCAAGGGGTATGCAAAAACAAAACAAAATTATACAAGTAATAATAGAAAGTTTTATGGAAACTAAAAAAGGCATCCAATCTATACTTAATAATAATTGCGTCATTATAAAACTTTCTCAAGTCAAAAAAAGACTTGAGATTATTTTCCTAAATTTGGCTCCATTTCTATAATTTTCCAAGGAAGCCCTTGGGTATTTAACTCATCCATGAAAGGTTTGGCGTCAAATTCTTCCATGTTAAACACACCCTTTCCTTGCCAAATTCCTTTAGCAATTAGCTTTGTTCCTATCATTGCAGGAACTCCAGTAGTATAACTCACAGCTTGCGCTCCGGTTTCTTTAAAGCATTCTTCGTGATTGCAAACATTGTAAATATAAACTTGTCTATCTTTTCCATTCTTTACACCACGAATCACACAACCTATATTAGTATAACCTTTGGTGCGAGGGCCTAAACTAGCAGGATCAGGAAGTAAGGTTTTTAAAAATTCTATTGGTATTATTTCTTTACCTTGATGCATAATAGGTTTAATACCCAGCATACCAACATTTTCAAGACATTTCATATGAGTTAAATAACTTTGTCCAAAAGTCATAAAAAATCTTATTCTTTTTAAACCTTTGATATTTTTTACTAAACTTTCAAGCTCTTCATGATAAAGTAAATAACTATCTTTTACCCCTACTTCAGGATAATCCCACTCCATTTTTATTTCCATAGGATCAGTTTCTATCCATTTGCCATTTTCCCAGTAACGACCTTTAGCAGAAACTTCTCTTAAGTTAATCTCAGGGTTAAAATTAGTTGCAAAGGCATAGCCATGATCTCCAGCATTACAATCTAATATATCTATATAATGAATTTCATCAAACAAATTTTGCTGTGCATAAGCGCAAAATACATTAGTAACACCTGGATCAAATCCACTACCCAAAAGTCCTAAAATTCCTGCTTGTTTAAACTTATCATTTCTTGCCCATTGTTCTTTATATTCAAATTTAGCTAAATCAGGATGTTCATAGTTTGCAGTATCTACATAGTGGATATTAGTTTGAATACACGCATCCATTAAAGTAAGATCTTGATAAGGTAAAGCTACATTTAATAAAATTTCAGCTCCTGTTTTTTTGATAAGTTCTACAACAGCAGCGGTGTCATCTGCGTCTATTTGCTCAGTTTGAATTTCTACACCTAAACGCTCTTTTATAAAAGTTGCTATTTCATCACATTTACTTTTAGTTCTACTTGCTAGAGTTATTTTACTAAAAACATCACTATTCATTGCGCATTTTACAGTCGCAACACGGCTTACACCACCTGCTCCTATAATCAAAAGATTTTTCATTTATTTTCCTCAAATTTTTTAGAAAATTGTAACAAAAAAACTTTATAAAGCATTGAAATAAAAAAACAAAAAATAATTTTTATAATGTTTTTTTAAAATAAAACAAGTAAAATGATAATTTTTTAAATTTTTTAAGGACACTTATGAATTTACAAAGTGTGGAACTTTCTTATCCTATTGTTATTACTTTTATTACTTATGCATTTTTAATGCTTTTTATAGGTTTTTATTTTTACAAAAAAAATCAAAACAGTAAAGATTATTTTGTTGGTAATGCCTCCATGGGGCCGGTAATATCTGCCTTAAGTGCAGGTGCTTCTGACATGAGTAGTTGGCTTTTAATGGCTTTTCCTGGTGCTTTATATGCAGCTGGTTTAGGACAAATTTATATAGCCATAGGCTTAAGTTTTGGTATGTTTTTAAACTGGACCTTTGTTGCTAAAAGATTAAAGATTTTTTCTCAAATAGCTAAAGAATGTATTACAATTCCTGATTTTTTCGAAAGTCGCTTTCATGATGATAGGCATATTTTAAGAAGCATTTGTGCGGTAGTTATTTTAGTATTTTTTACTATTTACATTAGTGCTGGATTAGTAAGTGGTGCTAAGCTTTTTGAAAGTGTATTTAATTTACCTTATATTTTTGCCTTAAGCATTGGATTTTTAGTTATTGTTTTATATACTTTTTTAGGTGGCTATAAAGCCGTATGTTGGACTGATATGATACAAGGACTTTTAATGATGAGTTCATTAATTATCATTCCTTTTGTGATGATTTTTGAACTTGGTGGCTTTGGCGAAGCCTTTTCTACTATAAATGATGTAAAGCCCCAAGCCTTTGGTTTAGATGGTGGTGGTTGGTTGGTCGTAGTATCAACCCTAGCATGGGGGCTTGGTTATTTTGGTCAACCTCATATTTTAATCCGCTTTATTTCTATAAAAAATATAAAAGAAATTCCTACTGCAACTTTTATAGGCATAACTTGGATGGTAATTTCTTTATTTGGTGCTGCTATGATAGGATTTTTAGGTATTGCTTATATAGCCAAATTTAATCTTACTTTAAATGACCCTGAAAGAATATTTATTGTAATGTCTCAAGTGCTTTTTAATCCTTGGGTGGCAGGAATTTTACTCAGTGCGATTTTAGCAGCTATAATGAGTACTGCGAGTTCTCAACTACTAGTGTGTGCTTCTAGCTTGGTGCAAGATTTTTATACACAAATCTTAAAAAGAAAAACAAACGATAAAAATATTACTTTATTATCACGTCTAGGTGTTTTAGCTGTTGCTTGCATAGCTTTTATACTTTCACTTGATACTCAAAGTCAAATTTTAAGTATAGTTTCTTATGCTTGGGCTGGTTTTGGCGCTAGTTTTGGAAGTGTTATTTTATTTTCTTTATTTTATAAAAATATGAGTAAAGAAGGTGCTATAGCTGGAATGGTTAGTGGGGCTTTAACTGTTATATTTTATAAACATTTTGGTTCAAATTTTATAGCAATTTATGAAATCATCCCCGGATTTTTAGTTGCAAGTTGTTTTATTGTGATTTTTAGTATAATTTTTAAAGCAAAAAAACATACAATAAAACACTATGAAAAAATGTTAAAAGAAATTTAAATGTTTAAATCTTTTTTTTATTCAAAAAAATGGGCATTGTGGGCTTATTTAGGTTTGTTTTTTTTGCTAGCTTCTTTACTCGCTCAAACTTCCATTAATGTTGCAATAAATGAATGGTATAAAGAATTTTATGATGTTTTACAAGATGCAAAAAATCACAGCATAGATGACTTTTATCATTTTATTAAACAGTTTTTATATTTAGCATTGCCTTATGTATTAATTGCTACTATCACACAATATTTTGGAAGTATTTATGCCTTTAAATGGCGCGAAGCTATGACTTTTGATTATATTAAATTTTGGCAAAAAAAAGATGACAATATAGAAGGTAGCTCACAGAGAATTCAAGAAGATATTTATAATTTTTCAAAAATCATAGAAAGCTTGGGGTTAGCTTTTGTCAAAGCAATTATGACCTTAATTGCTTTTGTGCCTATCTTATGGATGTTAAGCGCGCATGTTAATTTACCTATTTTAAAAGATATTAATGGTTCTTTGGTATGGATTGCATTTTTGGTTTCTTTAGGAGGTCTTGTTATATCATGGTTTGTAGGTATCAAATTACCTGGACTTGAATATAACAATCAAAAAGCCGAAGCCGCTTTTAGAAAAGAACTTGTTTTTGCTGAAGATGATAGAAAAAATTATGCAAGCGATGAAAGTATTTTAAGTTTATTTACTGGGCTTAAAATCAATTATAAAAGATTATTTTTACATTATGGGTATTTTAATATATGGCTTTATTTGTTTGAGCAAATCATGGTTATAGTGCCTTTTTTAATCATGGCTCCAAGCCTGTTTTTAGGACTTATACAACTTGGGATTATCATACAAGTTGGCAATGCTTTTGATCAAGTTAGATCTTCGTTTAGTATTTTTATTACCAACTGGACAACTATCACACAGTTGCGTAGCATTTATAAACGTTTAGATGAATTTGAAAAAAATATTGAATATAGAAAACATAAATTAATTTAAAATATATCATTATATTTTAAGCTAATTTTATAGTTTTGATTTGATATAATTTTGCAAAAATTTTATTAAAGGAGTTTTTTTGGACCCCAGTCAATCTTTAGACTTAAATCAAACATTACCCGCTGTTGCCTCGATTGATGTAGGCTATTCTACTTTTATGATTCTTGTTGCATTAGCTTTAGTGCTTTTAAATGGATTTTTTGTTTTATCTGAATTTGCTATTGTTAAAGTACGTAGATCAAAACTTGAAGAAATGGTAAAAGAAAAAAAACGTAATGCAAAAAAAGCTTTAGAGGTAACTTCAAAACTAGATACTTATTTAAGTGCTTGCCAACTTGGTATTACGCTAAGCTCTCTTGCTCTTGGTTGGATAGGTGAACCTGCTATTGCTAAAATTCTTGAAGTTCCTTTGGCAAATTTAGGCTTAGCTCCAGCATTAATTCATACCATAGCATTTGTTATTGCTTTTGCTATTATCACATTGTTGCATGTTGTATTAGGTGAATTAGTTCCAAAAAGCGTTGCTATCGCTATTGCAGATAAAGCTGTTTTATGGGTTGCAAGACCATTGCATTTATTTTGGTTACTTTTCTTACCTTTTATCAAAACATTTGACTTTTTAGCTGCAATTTCTTTAAAAGTTATAGGTATTAAACCTGCTAAAGAACATGAATTAAGCCACTCTGAAGAAGAAATTAAATTTATTGCAAGTGAAAGCCAAAAAGGTGGAGTTTTAGATGAGTTTGAAACTGAAATCATACGCAATGCAGTTGATTTTTCAGATACAGTAGCAAAAGAAATCATGACACCTAGAAAAGATATGATATGTCTTAACAAACAAAAAAGCTATGAAGAAAATATGCAAATAGTTTGTCAGTATAAACACACACGCTTTCCATACATAGATGGTTCTAAAGATATCATTTTGGGTATGGTACACATTAGAGACATTATGCAAAATGAACTTAGCAAAGATAAGAAAAATTTAGATGATTTTCTAATCAAAATGATCTTAGTTCCGGAAAATATTAGTATATCTAAAGTTCTTTTCATGATGAATAAAGAACAAGTACACACAGCATTAGTAGTAGATGAATATGGTGGCACAGCCGGTCTTTTAACTATGGAAGATATTATGGAAGAAATCGTTGGAGATATTAACGATGAACATGATGATTCTAGTCCACATTTTAAAAAACTTGCAGAAAACATCTATGAATTTCAAGGAAGGTATGAAATTAGCGAAGTGGAAGAAATGCTTGATATACGCTTTAATGATGAACTAGAACAAGTCACTATAGGTGGGTATGTTTTCAATCTTTTAGGACGCTTACCAGTTGTTGGAGATAGAATAGAAGATGAATTCTGCTACTATGAAGTCAAAAAGATGGATGGAAATAGTATAGAACGCATTAAAGTTGTACGCAAAAATACTGATGAAGAAGAGTGATAAACTCTTCTTTTTACTCTCATATAACTCTTAATCTTATTCATTTTAACTACAAGGAAAATATATGCAATTACATGATGAAATTAATCAATTTATGCAAGAATACAAAAGCATTATGATATCTTCTTTAAATTTAAACAATCAAACAATATGCTCATACGCACCTATTATAAAAATTAAAAATGACTTTTATATTTATATTAGTGAAATTGCCGAACACTTTGAAGGAGTAAAATACAATAATCAAAACATAGAAATTATGTTTATAGAAGATGAAAAAGATTGCATATCAATCTTTACAAGAAAAAGGCTTAAATTTAGAGTAGAGAGTGTAGAAATAACAAGAGATAATCAGCTATTTGAACAAGTATTAAATACTTATGAAAATGAAAACAATAAAGAAATAATCCAAGTCATTAAAAATATGCAAGATTTTCATTTATTTCAACTTATACTGAAAAATGGAAGATATGTTAAAGGTTTTGGAAAAGCATATGAAATCAATGAAGGAATAATTAATTTAATTAATTCAAAAGGACATAAATAATTCAAGATGAGCAATAAGCTCATCTTGATAGATTAACCATTTCTTTTTTTGATAATTTCTTCAGAAACGTTTTTTGGAACTTCATCATAGTGATCAAATTCCATAGAATAAGTAGCACGACCTTGAGTTTGACTTCTAAGATCAGTTGAGTAACCAAACATCTCAGCTAAAGGACAAAATGCTGTAATAATTTTATTACCACCTCTTTCATCCATTGAATTTACTTGACCACGACGTTTATTTAAATCACCAATAACATCACCCATGTATTCTTCTGGAGTTTCAACTTCAACTTTCATCATAGGTTCTAAGATTACTGCACCTGCTTTTCTAGCACCTTCTTTAAAACCCATAGAAGCTGCAAGTTTAAATGCCATTTCAGAAGAATCCACTTCGTGGTAACTTCCATCATAAACAGTTACTTTAACATCTTCAACAGGATACCCTGCTAAAACACCGTTTTGTAATGCTTCTTGAACACCTTTATCAACCGCTGGAATATACTCTTTTGGAATTACACCACCTTTGATATCATTTACAAATTCATATCCACTACCTGGCTCAAGTGGCTCAAGTCTTAAGAATACATGACCATATTGTCCACGACCACCTGATTGTTTAGCGTATTTATATTCTTGCTCAACTGTTTTTCTAATAGTTTCGCGGTAAGCAACTTGAGGTTGACCTACTTCTGCTTCAACTTTAAACTCACGAAGCATTCTATCAACGATAATTTCTAAGTGAAGCTCACCCATACCTGAGATGATAGTTTGACCACTTTCTTCATCTGTTGAAACTCTAAAGCTTGGATCTTCTTGAGCTAATTTATTTAAAGCAATAGACATTTTTTCTTGATCTGCTTTTGTTTTAGGCTCAACAGCAACTGAAATAACAGGATCTGGAAAGTCCATTCTCTCTAAAATAACCTTATCTTTTTCACTTGCTAAAGTATCACCAGTTAGCGTGTCTTTGAGGCCAACGACTGCTCCAATTTCTCCTGCATATAAAGTTTTAATCTCTTCTCTTTTATTAGAGTGCATTTTCAAAAGACGACCGATTCTTTCTTTTTTATCTTTTGTTGAGTTGTATGCATAAGAACCGCTTTCTAAACTTCCTCTATACACACGAACGAAGGTTAATTGCCCAACAAAAGGGTCAGTCATAATTTTAAATGCAAGACCTGCAAATTCACCATCATCAGTTGATTTTACAGAAACTTCTGTGCCATCTTCGTATTCACCTTTGATATTAGCAACTTCATCAGGAGCTGGTAAATAAGCAACAACAGCATCAAGCAATGGTTGAACACCTTTGTTTTTAAAAGCCGTACCGCAAAGCATAGGAACCATAGAAAGACTTAAACATCCTGCTTTAATACCTGCTTTGATTTCTTCTTGAGTAAGCTCTTCACCGCCTAGGTATTTTTCCATTAACTCATCGCTTGTTTCAGAAACTGCTTCTATCATTTTTGTACGATATTCTTCAGCCTTTTCTTTAAGTTCAGCTGGAATTTCTTTTTCTACATAATCAGTTGGTTTATTTTCATCTTCCCATACCAAAGCCTTCATAGCGATAAGATCAATCACACCTTTGAAGTTATCTTCAGCACCGATTGGAATTTGAAGTGGAACTGGATTACCTTTTAAGCGATTTTTAATTTGTTCTTCAACATTAAAGAAATTTGCACCAATTCTATCCATTTTATTTACAAAAACAATTCTAGGAACACCGTATTTATTAGCTTGCCTCCAAACAGTTTCTGATTGTGGCTGAACTCCACCTACTGAGCAAAATACTGCAACAGCACCATCTAAAACACGCATTGATCTTTCAACTTCGATTGTAAAGTCAACGTGGCCTGGAGTGTCTATAAGGTTGATTTGGTGATTTTTCCAAAAACAAGTTGTAGCAGCAGAAGTAATTGTAATACCTCTTTCTTTTTCTTGCTCCATCCAGTCCATTGTAGCTGCACCATCGTGCACCTCACCAATTTTATGACTCATACCTGTAAAGAAAAGAATTCTTTCACTAGTAGTTGTTTTACCTGCATCAATATGAGCTGCGATACCTATATTTCTAACTCTTTTTAAAGGAGTACTTCTTGACATATTTTACTCCTCTTACCAGCGATAATGAGCAAATGCTTTATTAGCTTCTGCCATTTTATAAGTATCTTCTTTCTTCTTAAATGAAGCACCTTTACTATTAGCTGCATCTAGTAATTCAGCTGCTAATTTTTCAATCATAGTTCTTTCACTTCTTTTTCTAGCAAAAGAAATAATCCATCTTATAGCTAAAGCTTGTTGTCTAGCTGGGCGTACTTCTACTGGCACTTGATAAGTAGCACCACCAACACGACGAGATTTAACTTCTAATAAAGGCTTAATATTTTCAATAGCATCATTAAAAATTTCTATGCCTTTTTTCTCTCCACCTTTTTTATCAATAGCTTCTAAAGCACCATACATAATAGTAGTAGCTGTGCTTTTTTTACCATCATACATTAAAGAATTAATGAATTTTGTGATTACTTTGTTTCCATAAATCGGATCTGGCAAGACTTCTCTTACCGGAGCTTTTCTTCTTCTCATAATTTTCCTTCAAATTTATAATTTTACTCAAACAAAATCAAATCTAACGGATTTGTCTGCAATCTTATTACTTAGCTGCTGCTTTAGGGCGTTTTGCACCATATTTAGAACGAGAAACAGTTCTTTTTGCAACACCTGCAGTATCTAAGGCACCACGAACAATGTGGTACTTAACACCTGGTAAGTCTTTTACCCTACCACCACGCACTAAAACAATGCTGTGTTCTTGTAGGTTGTGACCTTCACCACCGATATAACTAATAACTTCAAAGCCACTTGTAAGTCTTACTTTGGCAACTTTTCTTAACGCTGAGTTTGGTTTTTTAGGAGTTGTTGTATAAACCCTAGTACAAACTCCCCTTCTTTGTGGGCAATTTTTAAGCGCTGGTGATTTAGATTTTTCTAAAACTTTTTTGCGCTCTTTTCTAACCAATTGATTTATGGTTGGCACAGTAATTCCTTTCATTAATAAAATAATAAACTTTAGATAATATCTAAAGTTTACTTATAAAATTATAAACTATTAAGGTTTTCTTGGAGTTTTTCTAAAAACAAATGAATGCGATAAGCATCATTAGTGACATGATTAACATTAATACCAAAAGGAATGAGAAATTTTTTATTTTCTTTTATAATTTTTCCTCTTGTTGTAATAGGAAAGAAATATTAAAAGATTATCTATAAATTCCTTTAAAAACATACTTTTATTGTTTTTTATTAATTGTTTATTCTCTTCATATAAAGATAAAAAATAATTTATTTTTATAGAAAATCTAAAGAACAAAAAAGTCTTAGAGTCCTTATAACATAGTATAAGAAAGATGGATAGTATCATAATATATTAGTTGTTTATTTTAATCTAAACTAAATTTAAAATTATCAAAAGCATTTATACTTTTACTAATAGTATGAATAAAACAAGGATAGAATTTATAAATTATTGTTTTTAACAAAATAGCAAAAAGAATTAATATTTAATTTAACTCAAGCAAACAAGAAATATTTTGAGTATAAAAATTAAAATGTTCTTTTCTTTTATATTGTTCTAAATCAATTATTTTAAACATAAATACTTTAAAAAAAATCCTAGCAAAATTGCTAGGATTAAAAAATTAATTTTGTTGCTTAAGCTTTAAATTTTGATCCCCATAAAGACCTGTTCCAACAGGAATCATACGACCTAAGATGACATTTTCTTTTAGATCTTCAAGGTAATCAAATTTACCTGCAATACTTGCTTCTGTTAAAACTTTTGTTGTTTCTTGGAATGAAGCAGCCGAAATTACACTATCACTTCCAATAGCTGCTCTTGTAACCCCAAGCAATACAGGCTCAGCCACAGCAGGTTCACCACCATATCTTAAAATTCTTTCATTTTCTTCTCTGAATTTTCTTCTTGAAACCAAATCACCTACAATAAAGTTTGTATGACCACTATCAACAATTTTTACTTGTCTTAGCATTTGTGATACAATAATTTCAATATGCTTATCAGAAATCACAACACCTTGACCACGATAAACTTGCTGAATTTCAGAAATAAGATAATAATGCAATGCTTTTTCACCTAAAATTCTAAGCACATCATGACTTGAAATAACCCCATCAGTTAATTTCTCACCTGCATGAATAAATTCACCATCTCTTACCTGAATGCGTTTTGATTTATCAATCAAATACTCCGCACTACTTCCATCTTCTGCTTGGATGATAATTCTTTCTTTTGATCTTAAAGGTTTATCAAATCTAACAACCCCGTCAATCTCAGCCACAACAGCAGTGTTTTTCGGCTTTCTTGCTTCAAACAATTCAGATACCCTTGGAAGACCTCCAGTAATATCTTTTGACTTAGCTGCTGCCTTTGGAGTTTTAGCTAAGATATCAGCTTGTTTAACCTTATCGCCATCATTTACATAAATAACAGTTTTTGGTTCAAGTTGATAACGTACTACTTTATCATTTTTGCCTATGATTAATAATGCAGGACGCACTCCACTTGGTAAATACTCATTAATAACAAGCGATCTTTTACCAGTTGCTTCATCAATTTGCTCATCAGCACTATAACCTGACTCAATATCTTCAAAATTAATTGTACCTGCAACTTCTGCGATTACAGTATTATTATACGCATCCCATTCAGCAATGATAGTTTTATCTTCTTTGCTTGATTTTGCTATGATGGTTTTAGGATTATCTACAAAAGCACTATCGTCAAATTCAATCACAGATTCTCTTGGTATATAATGTCTTTTTGCTTCTCTATCATTTTCATCAGCAATAACAACAAAAACACCTTTTTCTTTAACCACATCGCCTTTTTTGAGATTTCTAATTCTATCTAAACCATCCCCTTTAAGCATATAAAACTTCAAAGTACCTTTTGCACCAGCTATAATATCTTGAGTGATAGGATCTCCATCTTTTACTAGCAATTCACTCGCATAAGGAATACGATTTGGTATATTCCAACCTTCTTTGATTACTTCTACAATACTTTCATTTTCAGCTACTTCATCACCATCACTATATGGAATATATAATTTACCTTCGATATTACCACTTACACCTGCAAGCTCATTAGCTTTAGCTAAGTCATATTTTCTTAATATAAATTTAGCTTCATTATTTTTTGCTTTAACGCTAACAACCACATCTTCATACGCATGTTCAATATGGATAGTTCCCTTAAATGGAGCTTTTATTTTTGGCTCAACAAGTAAAATAGCAGCATTGCGGTGATTAGCCACTATAGTTTTACCTTGTCTATCTTCATAGGTATTAAGGTTATAAAATCTTACAAAACCTTCTTTGTGTGCTACTACTTGGCGATCTTGTAAATCTGTACTAGCAGTACCACCACTGTGGAAAGTTCTTAGTGTAAGCTGCGTTCCTGGCTCGCCGATTGATTGAGCAGATATAATACCTACAGCCTCACCTGGCTTAACTAATTTGCCCTCACCTAGGTTAATACCATAGCATTTAGAACATACACCTTTTTTAGCTTTACAAGTAATAGGAGTTCTAATACTTACACTCTTTACGCCACTTTCAACAATAATTCTAGCCTTTTCCTCATCTACTAAAGTACCTTCTGAGAATAAAATTTCATTAGTAATAGAATCAATAATATTCTCAGCTAAAACTCTTCCTAAAATTCTTTCTTCTAAGGTTTCAATTACAACACCATCTGCAGTGATTTCATTAATCTCAACACCCTCATGTGCACCGCAATCTTCCATTGTAACTTTTACATTTTGCGCAACATCAATAAGCTTTCTTGTCAAATAACCTGCATTTGCTGTTTTTAACGCTGTATCTGCAAGACCTTTTCTAGCACCGTGAGTTGAAATGAAATATTCAAGAACGTTTAGTCCTTCACGGAAGTTTGAAATAATCGGTGTTTCAATAATAGAACCATCAGGTTTAGCCATAAGACCCCTCATCGCAGCAAGCTGTGAAATTTGAGCTGCTGAACCCCTAGCACCAGAATCTGCCATCATATAAATAGAGTTAAACCCTTCTTTGTCTTTTTTAATTAACTCCATCATATCTTTTGATAAGACATTATTAGTACTTTTCCAAATATCAATAATCTTATTATATCTTTCGCCTGAAGTAATCAAACCTAAATTATATGAATTTTGGATTTCTCTTACTTGTTTTTTAGCTTCTTCTATACTTTTTTGCTTTTGATCAGGCACAATAATATCAGCAATTGAAATAGAAATACCCGCTTTTGTTGCATATTCAAAACCAAGATCTTTTAATTTATCTAAAAAGCTAGCACTTACTTCAAGGCCACCTTCTTTATATACATAATCAACCAAAGCCGCAATATCTTTTTTCTTCATGACTTTATTCCACATATTTTCAGGAACAAAATCAGGTAAGATAGACTTAATAATCAATCTACCTGCAGTTGTTGTGATTTTTCTACCATCAACCACACTTCTAATACTTGCATGAATATCTAAAGATTTTGCTTCTAGGGCAATCATAACCTCTTCAATACCTGTACAAATTTTATGCTCACCTTTAGCACCATCTTTTTCTAAAGATAGATAATAAATCCCCAAAACCATATCTTGAGAAGGCACAGTCACAGAACGACCACTTGCTGGAAGCAAGATATTCATAGATGAGAGCATTAATACTTTACATTCAGCTATTGCTTCTTGAGATAAAGGCACATGCACAGCCATTTGGTCCCCGTCAAAGTCAGCATTAAACGCTGCACATACTAATGGATGAAGTTGAATTGCCTTGCCCTCTACAAGCACAGGATGGAAAGCTTGGATGGAAAGCTTATGCAAGGTTGGAGCACGGTTAAGCATTACAGGATGACCTTTAACAACCTCTTCTAAACACTCCCAAACTTCGTTGGTTTTATTTTCTATCATTTTTTTAGCTTGTTTTACAGTGGTAGCATAACCTTTTTCTTCAAGCTTAGCTAATAAATGTGGCTTAAATAATTCTAAAGCCATTTTTTTAGGTAAACCACATTGATCCATTCTAAGTTTTGGCCCAACAACAATAACGCTACGACCTGAAAAATCCACCCTTTTACCAAGTAGATTTTGTCTAAAACGACCTTGTTTACCTTTGATAATTTCACTTAAAGATTTTAATGGACGTTTATTTGCACCTTTAACCGCATTTGCTCTTCTACCATTATCAAATAAAGCATCAACTGCTTCTTGTAGCATTCTTTTTTCATTTCTAATGATAATTTCAGGCGCATCAAGCTCCATAAGTCTTTTTAAACGCGTATTTCTATTGATAACTCTTCTGTATAAATCATTCACATCAGAAACTGCAAATTTTCCACCATCTAAAGCAACCAAAGGTCTTAAATCAGGTGGTAATACAGGTAAATTTGTAATCATCATCCACTCAGGACGATTAGGTACCACTTCATCAATATTTGTATTGCTATTTAAATTACTATTTAAGAAATTTTCTACCACTTTTAAGCGTTTAATGATAGTTTTTTTCTTTGCTTCTGAATTAGTTGCTGCAATATCTTCTTTTAATTTATTTAAAAGCTCAACAAGATCTAAATTTGCTAGTAAATCTCTAACAACTTCGCCACCCATTCTAGCTCTAAATCCACTACTTTCATAGCGTTGCATTAAATTTAAATACTGCTCTTCATTCAATACATCGCAAAATTCAACTTTTTTAGTATTTTCATTATCATAGTATGCATCACCTGGATTTTCTACTATATATGCTTCATAATACAATACGCGCTCTAAATCTTTCATCTTTACACCAAGTAAAGTACCGATACGACTTGGTAATGAATTTACATACCAAATATGAGCTACTGGTGTAACTAATTCAATATGCCCCATTCTTGAACGACGTACTTTAGAACTAGTAACTTCAACACCACATTTTTCACACTTAATCCCTTTAAAGCGCATTTTTTTATACTTACCACAAAGACATTCATAATCTCTTACTGGTCCAAAAATTTTAGCACAAAAAAGCCCGTCTCTTTCAGGCTTTAAAGTTCTATAATTAATCGTTTCTGGTTTTTTTACTTCCCCATAAGACCATGATTTGATTTTTTCAGGACTTGCAAGTCTTAATTGAAAAGCTTCAAAGTCTCTAGGTCTGCCATCTTCTTTTATTTCGATAGGTTTAAATTTACTCATTATTCTCATCCTTATCAAAAATCTCAACATCTAAAGCAAGAGATTTTAATTCATTTGTAAGTACAAAGAATGTTTCTGGAATACCTGTTGCTGGAACATTCTCACCTTTTGTTAAAGCTTTATAAGCACTAAATCTACCTTCAACATCATCAGATTTTATGGTTAACATTTCTCTTAAAGTATGAGCTGCTCCATAAGCTTCAAGAGCCCAAACCTCCATCTCACCAAATCTTTGTCCACCAAATAACGCTTTACCACCAACTGGTTGTTGTGTTACAAGACTATAAGGTCCTGTGCTTCTTGCGTGAACTTTTTCATCTACTAAGTGGTGTAGTTTAAGCATATACATACACCCAACATGCACACGCTCTGCCATTTTTTCACCAGTTCTTCCATCATAAAGTTCACTTTTTCCATCCATAGCTATTTTAGCCATTTCAAAAAGCTTGCCAAATTCTTCAACCGTTACACCTTCAAATACAGGAGTAGCAAATTTTACTCCTTTAGCCCAATCTCTAGCATAAGAAATAAGTTGCTCATCATTTAAAGTTTGCACAAATTTCTTTTCTAGCTCAAGTCTAGATACACTACAAATTTCAAGAATTTTTTCACGTAATTCTTTTACAAAATCTTTTTGTTTTCTATCAAAAATTTCTTGAATTTGATCACCTAGTCTCATACCAACAATTCCCAAGTGACTTTCAAGAATTTGTCCTATATTCATACGGCTTGGAACCCCTAGAGGATTTAAAGCTATATCAATAGGTCTTCCATCAGGTAAATATGGCATATCCACTTCTGGAACGATATTAGAAACAATACCTTTATTTCCATGGCGCCCTGCCATTTTATCTCCAACTTTTAATTTTCTCTTGGTTGCAATATAAACTTTAACAAGTTTTACTACTCCACTTGGTAAAATATCATCTTTTTCTAAAATTTCTAATTTTTCATCATGCTCAGATTTAAGTTTTTTCTTCTCATTTTGGAAGTGATTTTTTAAATCATCGTATTCTTTTTGCACATCTTTAGAATAAGCTTTTACTAAAGAATTTAATGCAAAACGATTAATTTTTTCTAGTTCTGTAATTTCTATTTTAGAACCTTTTTTATACTTAACACCATTTATTTCTTCATCTGAATTTAAAGGCGACTTAGAAAGCAAAGAACAAACTCTTAAAGTTTCTTCTCTATCCATCATTAAAAGTCTATCATGGTGTTCTTTTTCAAGGTTTAATTTTTCATCATCATAAGCTTTTATAGCACGTGCATCTTTTTCATAACCTTTTTTAGTAAAGATTTTTACATCTACAACAACACCTTCTAATGAAGCAGTTGCATATAAAGATTTATTTACAACATGTCCTGCTTTTTCACCAAAAATGGCTCTTAATAATCTTTCTTCAGGTGTAGGTTTTACCTCTCCCTTAGGTGAAACCTTACCTACCAAAATCATACCAGGTTTGATATGAGTTCCTATTTTAGCAATACCACTCTCATCAAGATGTGCCAGATCCTCTTCTTTTACATTTGGAATATCTTTTGTAATTTCTTCTACGCCATCTTTAAGTTCTCTAGCCTCTACTTCTTTTTCATAAATATGAACACTAGTAAAAGTATCTTCGCGTAAAATTTTCTCACTAATTACAATAGCATCTTCATAGTTATACCCATGCCATGGCATAAATGCGATTAAGGCATTTTTACCAATAGCAAGTTCACCTTGATCCATACTTGGACCATCTGCAATGATTTGACCTGCTTGAACAAATTCGCCTTTTTTCACAATCGGATGTTGGGTAAAAGTTGTATTTTGGTTAGTTCTTAAATTTTTTTCCATTTTATAATGATCAATAAATGGTCCATTTTCGTCTTCACCCAAAATGAAAATATTTTTATTATCAACTTTTTCTACAATCCCCGCTCTTTTAGCTTTAATAGCTTCCCAAGCATCGCGTGCAATGATTTTTTCCATACCAGTACCCACTATAGGTGCTTGTGCAGTTAGTAAAGGCACTGCTTGACGTTGCATGTTTGAACCCATCAAAGCTCTGTTTGCATCATCATGCTCTAAGAATGGGATTAAAGATGCCGCAACCCCTACTATCATACCTGAACAAAGGTCAATCAAATGCACTTCTTCTCTTCTTGCTAAGATAGTTTCACCATCTTGTCTTGCTTCAACAAATTCTTCAACAATATTGCCTTTTTCATCAATTTTAGTTGAAGCCGCTGCAATCACTAAACCTTCTTCTTGAGTAGCGGTTAAATAAATAATTTCATTGCTTACTTTACCATTTTCTACTTTCTTATAAGGTGCTTCAACAAAACCCAAATCATTTACTTTAGCATAAGTTGAAAGTGTATTAATCAAACCGATATTTTGACCTTCTGGAGTTTCAACAGGACAAATTCTTCCATAATGCGTTGCATGGACATCACGCACTTCAAAACCTGCTCTTTCTTTTACTAAACCACCCTCACCAAGTGCAGATAAACGACGCTTGTGAGTTACTTCACTCAATGGGTTTGTTTGATCCATAAATTGAGATAATTGACCACCGGTAAAAAATTCCATAATTGTTACAGTAATTGTTTTAGGATTGATCAAATCATAAGGCATTACTTTATCAATATCTGCATTTAAAGCCGTAAATTTATCTCTAATAGATTTTTGCATTTTAGCAAGACCTACATGAAGTTCATTAGCTAAAAGCTCTCCAATTGATCTAATACGGCGATTACCTAAATGGTCTCTATCATCAATATGCCCTCTACCATTTTTTACTTTAATTAAATATTTTGCAGTTTTTACTATGTCTTCATTAGTTAAAACTGTAACATATTCAGGTGTGTCTAAACCTAATTTATGGTTCATTTTCATACGACCGACTTTTGTTAGATCATATCTTTCAGGATTAAAAAATAAATCATTCACAAAAGCTTTTGCAGCATCTTTTACTACAGGCTCACCTGGTCTCATCACTTTATAAATTCTAATAGCTGCTAAATCGTTTTCATCTTCTATATTTTCTGTTTGTTTTAATAACTTTAAAGTTTCATTATCTTGAATAAAAGAATTAATAATAGCAGCATCTACTCCATTAGCTAAATCGTTTGCAATATCAAACTGTTTTTCTTCTTTGATTTTTGCTAGTTTTCCTTCATCTAATAGTGTTAAAGAATCATATAAAACTTCACCGGTTTCTTTATTAATGATAGGATTAGCTAAATATCTATTTGTTAAAATTTCAACTGGATATTCAACCCATTTAACACCATCTTTTACAAGCTGTTCAGCCTTTTTCTTTGTCATTCTTTTACCAGCTTGATGAATTACATTACCTTTTTCATCTTTTAAATCATATTCAACTCTATCTAAAAAGTCATTTGGATTAAATTCGGTTAAGAATTTATCTTTTTTTACATGAATAGTTTGTATAGGGTAGAATAATTTTATAATATCTTGTTTTTTATAACCAAGCGCTCTAAATAAAATTGTAATAGGCACTTTTCTTCTTTTATTGATACGCACATAAAGTACATCTTTAGCATCATATTCAAAATAAAGCCAAGAACCACGATCTGGTATAATTTGAGCTGTATATACTAATTTATTTGCAACAGTAGAACTTTCTTCTTCTTTGAAAATAACACCTGGACTTCTATGAAGTTGATTAACTACAACCCTTTCTACTCCATTGATAATAAAAGAAATTCTATCTGTCATTAAAGGAATTTCTCTAATATAAATTTCTTGTTCTTTAATATCTTTTATACCAATTTTTTCACCCGTTTTTTCATCTTTTTCATGTAAAGTTAAACGGATTTTCATTTTTAAATTTACAGAATAAGTCAAACCTCTTTCCATGCACTCTCTAATAGTGTATTTAGGCTTACCTACTTCACTACTTACATATTCTAAACTTAATCTATTTTGCGGATCATGGATTGGAAAGATAGATTTAAATACTTTTTCAATTCCGCTTTCTGAATTTTTTGCATCTAAATTTAAAAAATAATCAAAACTCTTTTTTTGTAATTGTAATAAATTTGGAATGTCTATTTGTTGTGGAACATTCGAGAAGTCTATTCTTAAACGATTTCCTGATTGTGAATTTAACATATTATTATACCCCATGGTAAAAGTATTGAAAGAAAGAATCCTTAATTAAAGGAAAACAAGAAAGGATATACAATCCTTTCTTTTAAAAAACAAAAAATTATTTAAGCTCAACCTTAGCGCCAGCTTCTTCAAGTTGTTTTTTAGCTTCTTCAGCTTCAGCTTTGCTAACACCTTCTTTAAGAACTGATGGAGTTTGTTCAACTGCATCTTTTGCTTCTTTTAATCCAAGACCAGTTAAAGCACGAACAACTTTAATTACGTTAATTTTTTTATCACCGCCATCTTGCAATACGATATCAAATTCAGTTTTTTCTTCAGCAGCACCGCCAGCAGCACCTGCAACAGCAGCACCTGCAACCATAACTGGAGCAGCAGAAACACCAAATTTTTCTTCAAATTCTTTTACTAATTCTGAAAGCTCAAGAACACTTAGGTTAGAAATAAATTCTAATACATCTTCTTTAGTAATTGCCATTTTTTATCCTTTTTATAATTTTATTCAGCTTCTTTTTTTTCTTTTAATGCATTTAATCCAATTGTAAAATTGGTGATTGGTGCATTCCAAACTTGCAAAAGCATAGCAAGTAATTCATTGCGAGAAGGCATTTTAGCTAAAGCTTTAACTTTATCTACAGAAGCAACTTCGCCTTCGATAAATGCAGTTTTGATCTCAAATGCTTGATTAGCTTCGCTAAATTTATCAGCAACTTTTGAAACATTTAATTGGTCTTCACCCCAAAGATAAATATTAGTATCTTTAAGTTCCATTCCATCTTTGCCGGCATTTTTAAGAGCAATACTTGCTAAAGTATTTTTAATAATTTGAACTTTAACATCCATTTCTCTCGCATTATTTCTTAACTCTTCAAGTTTTTTAGTGTTTAAACCCTTATAGTTACAAACTACAACAGCTTCACTAGCTTTAAAACCTTCTTCAAGTTTAGAAACAAGTTCAACTTTTTGGCTTTTAGTCATCTTTACTCCTTTCCGACCGGTGATTTCAAGCAGAGCAGAAAATCTAATTAAGTCCTAGGACCTCGGCTATCTCCAATCTAAGATAAAAATTAGATAAAATAAAAGTTATTATCTTATCTAATTTTTATTAATGAGAGTAAAACTCTCATTAATTTTATTTTGTATCAAGTAATTCTTGAGTATCAAGAGAAAGAGAAGGGCTCATAGTTAAAGAAAGACTAGCATTTTTAATATATCTTCCTTTTGCAGCAGCTGGTTTGTGTTTATTAATAGCTTTTACAAATGCTGTCATATTTTCTTTTAACTGCTCTTGAGTAAAGCTTACTTTACCCAAACCTGCATGGATATTTCCTTGTTTATCAACACGAAAGTTAACTTGACCGTTTTTAGCATTATTCACAGCTTGTGCAACATCCATTGTCACAGTACCTGTTTTAGGATTTGGCATTAACCCTTTAGGTCCTAAAATACGACCTACTTTACCAACTAAACCCATCAAATTTGGAGTAGCAATTAAAACATCAAAATTCATATTTCCTTTTTGAATTTCTTCTACCAAATCATCACTACCAACTATATCAGCACCTGCATTTTTTGCCTCATCAGCTTTTGCATCTTTTGCTATAACAGCAACACGTACTTTTTTACCTGTACCACAAGGCAAAACTACACTACCTCTTACCATCTGATCTGCATGTCTTGGATCAACATTCAATTTTAAAGCAATTTCAACTGTTTCATCAAATTTAGCAGAAGCAAGAGTTTTAACCGTGCTTATTGCTTCATCCATTAAGTAATTTTTATTTGAATCAATTTTTTTTAATAATTCTGTAAATCTTTTAGTATTTTTAGACATTAATTTTTCTCCGCATTTTATATAAAGTGCTACCGCCTTTTTAAACTCTTGGCGGTAAAGAGTATTAATCTATGATTTCGACACCCATAGAACGAGCAGAACCCATAATAATCTTAGCAGCTTGTTCTCTATCTTTTGTGTTCATATCAGCTATTTTTTTATCAACAATTTCTAAAACCTGTGCTTTAGTTAATTTACCTACTTTGTTTTTTAAAGGATTATCCGCACCTTTAGAAATACCTGCAGCTTTTTTGATTAAATCTGTAGCTGGTGGTTGTTTTGTAATAAATGTAAAGCTTTTATCTGCATAAACAGTAATAACAACTGGAATATTAAAACCAGCCATATCTTTTGTTCTTTCATTAAATGCTTTACAAAATTCCATAATATTAACACCTTGTTGACCTAAAGCAGGACCAACTGGAGGTGATGGATTAGCCTTAGTAGCAGCTATTTGTAATTTTATTTCTCCTACGACTTTTTTAGCCATAACCTTTCTCCTTTACTTGCTATATTATCAAACTATTTTTTCAACTTGAGAGTATAAGATCTCTACTGGAGTTGATCTACCAAATATTGAAACATTTAGCTTTAAAACTCCTCTAACCATATCATATTCCTCTACAATACCAACAAAGTTTGCAAAAGGACCTTCGGTTATTCTTACACTTTCTTCTTTATCAAATGAAATTTTAGGTTTAGGTGCTGCTTTATTTTTCACCTTTTCTAAAATAAGATTGATATCTTTTTCACTTAATGGGGTTGGTTTTTTACTTTCCCCTATAAAACGACCAACTTTTGGCAAAGATTGAATTTTATGCCAAAGTTCTGTTGATAAGTCAATATTGGCAAATACATAGCCTGAATATAAACTTCTTTCGCTTATTTTTTCTTTACCATTTTTAAATTCGATCACATCTTCAGTTGGAACAATCACTTCTAGCAATTGCTCTTGAATTCCATGATCTCTAACTAAATTTTCTATGGCTCTTTTTACAGCCATTTCACTACCTGCATAAGTTTGAATTGCATACCATTTATGATTCATTATTTTATCCTATAATCTTAGATAATGAAAATGACATAATCAAGTCAACTAATGCTAAAAATAATGAAACAACAGTAACAACTACAAAAACTGTAATATAAGCATTTCTAACTTGCTCTTTTAAAGGCCAAATAACTTTTGATAATTCGGCTTTTGACAATTTAAAATAAGTTATTAGTTTTTCCATATTTTACCTTATTTTGTGGCAGGGCAAGAGGGATTCGAACCCCCAACCATCGGATTTGGAATCCGGCGCTCTACCGTTGGAGCTATTGCCCTAAGGGCTTTTATATAAAAGCCTTAACTTTTTAATTTAACTTCTTTATGAACTGTATGTTTTTTTAATCTTGGGCAATATTTTTTTAATTCTAATTTTTCAGTTGTATTTTTACTATTTTTAAAAGTACTGTAATTAATATCACCGCACTCTTCACATTTCAAGCCAACTTTAATTCTCATTTTTATTCCTTAAAAAGCGAGATAAAATCTCGCTTATGATTATTTAATAATTTTAGATACAACACCTGAACCAACAGTACGGCCACCTTCACGGATAGCAAAACGAGTACCTTCTTCAAGTGCAACTGGTGCAATAAGACTTACAGTAATTCTAACATTCTCACCTGGCATAACCATTTCAACGCCTTCTGCAAGTTGGATAGAACCAGTAACATCTGTTGTTCTTACATAGAACTGTGGTCTATAGTTATTAAAGAATGGAGTGTGACGACCACCTTCATCTTTATTTAAAATATAAACTTCTGCTTCAAAGTCAGTATGTGGAGTAATTGATTTTGGCTTAGCAAGAACCATACCACGAAGAACATCTTCTTTTTTAGTACCACGTAGAAGAACACCTACGTTATCACCTGCTTCACCTTGATCCATTTCTTTTCTAAACATTTCAACACCAGTTACTGTAGTGCTTTGTGTTTCTCTAATACCAACGATTTCAATAGTGTCACCAACTTTAACAACACCTTTTTCAATTCTACCAGTAACAACTGTACCACGACCTGAAATTGAGAATACGTCTTCAATTGGCATTAAGAAATCTTTATCTGTATCACGAGCTGGAGTTGGGATATACTCATCAACTGCTGCCATAAGATCTAGGATTTTTTTAGACCATTCACCATCTTGTCCAGCTTTTGCTTCTTCAAGAGCTTGTAAAGCAGAACCTGAAATAATTGGAGTGTCATCTCCTGGGAAGTCATAAGAACTTAATAATTCTCTAATTTCCATTTCAACTAGTTCTAATAATTCAGCATCATCAACCATATCAGCTTTGTTCATGAAAACAACGATATATGGTACACCTACTTGACGAGAAAGTAAGATGTGCTCTCTAGTTTGTGGCATTGGGCCATCTGCAGCAGAAACAACAAGAATAGCACCATCCATTTGAGCAGCACCAGTAATCATGTTTTTAACATAGTCAGCGTGGCCTGGGCAGTCTACGTGAGCATAGTGACGATTTTCTGTTTCATACTCAATGTGAGAAGTTGCAATAGTAATACCACGCTCTTTTTCTTCGGGAGCATTGTCGATATTATCATAATCTTTAAGCTCAGCCAAACCTCTTCTTGAAAGAACAGCAGAGATAGCAGCTGTTAAAGTAGTTTTACCGTGGTCAACGTGACCAATAGTACCAATATTTACGTGAGGCTTATTACGTGAAAATTTTTCTTTAGCCATCTTTTTCCTCCATATAAAATTTACAAACAAATACTAATTTATGTTTTATAATCTTTTGAAATCAATGGAGCTCATAGCGGGACTTGAACCCGCGACCTCTCCCTTACCAAGGGAGTGCTCTACCTCTGAGCCATACGAGCGCTCAGAAAAATTAAAAACATAAATTATAAAATTTTGGAAATTGAAACTGCTAGAAATTCTGAATTTAAAAAACAGCTCCCAGTTTCACTCTACCAAAATTAGGTTGGAGCGGGAAACGGGACTCGAACCCGCGACCCTCAGCTTGGAAGGCTGATGCTCTAGCCAACTGAGCTACTCCCGCAAAGCAATGGTGGTGAGTCGTGGATTCGAACCACGGAAGGCGAAAGCCAGCAGATTTACAGTCTGCCCTCGTTGGCCACTTGAGTAACTCACCATGAATAAAAATGCTTTTTATTTCTGGTCAAACACTGCTATTAACAATGGAGCTGGTTAAGGGACTTGAACCCCCGACCTGCTGCTTACAAGGCAGCTGCTCTACCAACTGAGCTAAACCAGCAAAAAATAAAGTTGAATTATAATGTAATTTTGAATTAATGTCAAGTGTTTTAAATAATTTTGTATAATTTTTAAAAAAATAAAGGATTGAATATGAAAATTTTATTTTCACCTAGCGAAGGCAAAAATAAAACAAGCATGCAAACTTGTATAAATGAAAACTCTTTTGTTTTTATTAATTTATATAGTAAAAGATTAGAAGTGCTTGCAAAATATAAAAATCATATAAAACAATGCAATGAAGGCGAACTCGAAAAGTTTTTTGGTATAAAAGATAAAAATGAAATGCAAGAATTAATTCAAGATATTTTAACAAAAGATACAATTAAAGCTATCCAAAGATACAATGGAGTTGCTTTTGATTTTTTAGACTATGAAAATTTAAGTGAGATTTCAAAAAAATACATAGATGAGAATGTTTTGATATTTTCTAATCTTTTTGGTCCTATTTTAGCAAAAGATTTAATACCTTATTATAAATTAAAACAAGGAGAGAAAATTAAGAATTTTAATATAGAAAAATTTTATAAAGATAATTTTTCTAATGAAGTTGATAAATTTTTAGAAAATGAATTGATAATTGATCTTAGAGCTAAATTTTATGAAAAATTTTACACCATTAAGCAACCCTTTATTACTCTCACTTTTTTAAAAAATTCCAAAACTTTAAGTCATTTTGCAAAGGCTTATAGGGGTAAAATACTAAGAGTATTAGCAAG